>NZ_CEZLMY010000014.1:32202-36689 GCF_983033635.1 Psychromonas sp.
GTCCATTGCTCACCCCTAACGCTTTTAAACGAGATTTAGATGAGCTGATTAATGCACTACGGTTCAAGTTAATCGCATTGAATAAAGACTCTTGTGCTTTCACTAATTCAGGCGAGTAAAGCTCAAATAAAGGTTGCCCTTTTTTCACTTCCACACCTACCGATCTAACATAGAGTTTTTCAATCCAACCAGAGACGCGACTGTTGATTTGCCAAACCGCATCATCATTGGCTTGCACCGCCCCTAAGCTATTAATGACCATTTTAAAATCATCTTTCACGACGATACCGGTGCGCACCCCAAGGTTATTTTCAACAGCAGCGGAGATAGTAACGACGCCCGCTTCAGATTCCCCGCCCGCCTCATCATAGACAGGTACTAAATCCATACCCATAGGTGATTTACCGGGTTTATCACGACGGTAATTGGCATCCATCGGCGCAACCCAATATAAGACTTTAAGTTCCGCCTTTGAGGCATTTTTCACTTCCGCGTAAACAGGCACTAAATCCATACCCATTGGTGATTTACCCGGTTTGTCACGGCGGTATTTTGCATCCATCGGCGCAACCCAATACAAAATTTCCGGCTCTGCTGTTTTTTCTGTTGCAGTAAACAAACTATTGATTTGCTCATTATTGGTAGCAAAGAAGCCCACCACTAAACCAAGAATTAAAACTAATAAATAACGCATAATAATTTCCTATTAAAGTGCCTGAAAATAACGGATGTTAGAAAGGCTTTTAAGGCCATCGAAATACAGTTGTTGATATTCTAAAGTAAGGTTCTGCTCATGGATGTAGGCATCAATAACCTCTTTGAAAGGACGCGTATTAGATTGGTAACTTTGCTCTAACAGCTTGGTATGCAGTTTCGCCTGTTTCAGTAAACTCTCTTGATAACGGGTTATACGTTCTTGTAGCTGCTGATAATTACTAATTTCACTGTTTAATAACGCATTAAGCTGGCGTAATAACAAACGATGTTCAGCTTGCTTCTGCCCTTTAATATGTTGTGCTGAGATAAGTTTTTGATCTTGGCGTTTATCGGTAAATAACGGAATATCCATAGATACAAAAGCGCTTAACAGATCAGATCTTGGTTCACCCATAGCGGTCTCACTTAACCTATGCCCATACCCGACTTCGACCTTAAAACTGGGGTTGTAACCCTGCTCGGCAAGCTCGATGCCATTATCCGCCACTAAAACAGTTTGCGCTAACATCTTGGCTTTCGGATGCTTGCTAAGTAACGCGTAATGCTCATTATTTGTTGCATTAAGCACGTTTACATAAGAGACGGTTTCGGACCATTGCGGAATTTCACTCGGCAGTTGTTGATACGCATATTGGCCGATATGCTCGCTTAACAAACTACGATAATTAAGCGATCTCTGACTTAGCGCGGCAAGCTTTTCATCAAATTTACTGATCTCAATTTCTGCGAAAATCAAGTCTTCGTTATCAGTTAATCCTAAAGAAAATTTCGCTTGCAAATCTCGGTAAAAACCTGCAAACAGTTTTTTATTTTCTTTTACTATCTGTAACGATTTGTCAATAAACAGAATTTTAAACCAAAGCTCACGCACGACTTTTTTAACATTTAACTGACGATCTAAGCCTTGATAAACCGTTATATCAGATCGTTGATTAAAGCCTTTTTGGGTCAATTCACGTTGCGAACCACGACTAAATTGCTGTGATAAGCCCACAGTAAGTTGCGTCATAGGATCTTGATCTAATTCAAAACTGTCTGTTGGCACATTCGCCATACCTAGTTTTATCATAGGATCAGCGAGCGTTGAGCCAGCAATACCTTGCGCAATAAGTGACGATTGTTGGGATTGATATATTTGTTGTGCAGGGTCAGATTTAACCGCCATCTGCTCAGCATCATTGAGGGTAATGCCCTCTGCAAAAAGATTAAAACTAAGCAAAAACGTTAAGCTAAATAGGCTGCTAAGCGCCATATTAAGAGTAAGGCGGTTGCTTGATAAAAAATACCCGGTGATTTTCATAACCACTTTCCTTTGTTAGCACTCCTTTTTATTGCCAATGCATTATTTCTAAAAGAAAAAAACAATAGGCTTAAAATACAGGAGTTAGGCAAACATAAATTAATCTGTTATTTGATAAATAGACGAATCAACGTTCTACAAATCAAAACTTTAGTTTAGCTAAAACTAAACAAAAAACAGTTAACCTATAAAGGGAGGCCGATATAAAGATTCAGGAAAGTAATAAGGGGCGGCAGATATGCCAGTTTGGTAAGTAAGCTGTAACTGAGGCTGATTAACAGTGTGCTCATGCTCGATAAAATAAAGCACAGAGACCACAGTCATAAAATCACAGTCGCTTTGGCAGTCCATGGTATGAGGCATTTCATCACCACCACAATCTGTTTTACTCATATCCATCTGCGATTCGTGTAAACCCATGGACATTGGACAGTTCACCATCGAAGTCGTTTCATTTTCTAATAGAGGTGCAAACGCCGTGACTTTCTGAGTGAAAGTTAACAGTATGGTAAGCATCAATATTAAGGTGATAAATCGCTTCATATTTAAGTCGATAGGTGAATGGATGAAAAAAGCTTAGCCCCTCCCCTTAGGGGAAGGTCAAGTATGAGGGAGTGTTTTTTGTGACTTGTCTGACTTATCTTCTAGTTTCGCTTTATTCTTGAATAGACAATAATAGTAACACACCTAGCTGATTTGGGTGTTCACCTCGTTCCTACGCTCTGCGTGGGAATGCAGACATACCTAGCTGATTTGGTTTGAAATAGGCCTGTGTCTGTTAGCTAATGGTGTTGATTATTAGGGAGTGTTTCGCCCTGACGGCGACTTTACTTTTCTCTCAACAGCAAGATAAAAGTAAGCAAAAGAGTGCCGTTCCGAACGTTTTTTTATCTTGCTAACTAAATCCCTTTTTAACGCACCAGTTTGGACCGCACATCCCTGTGCGGAGCCAAACTTAGTGGAAACGTCCTGTTTCCACTTGCTAAAGGCATTGATTGAGCAAGAAAAACGTAAACGGAAATTTCCGTAGCCGCATTGGTCTGAAAAAATGGCTATCTAACATTTTGTACCCTAACACAGAATTTTGAACGTCCTCCAAAAATAAAAAACCGGCCATTTGGCCTGTTTTTATCTCATAAGCTATTGTAATTACAAGTAACACGGTTCGATAGGAGCAGTTATCCAAACGGCGGCATAATCCAACGCGTACTGTTTATTGAAAAAGAACAGATCTGCGTTATCAAACACACCGTCAACCATAAAATGCGTTTTAATATAATCAGAAGTACTATCGCAGACTACTTGATGACCTTCAGTCACTTGAGTTTGTTCCTCCGTTATAGATAAAAAACCAGAATTACTAACCTGATAATGCTGTGTTAGCGGCGTTTTATCTGCATTAAGTAATCCGGTAAATGTGACTTCACCATTCGCTTTATAATCGGCTTCAATAACAACGGGTACATCCGTAATCGGGTTACCTTGTTCATCATCACCGTCACCATACCAGACAATATATAGTTTTTTGCCACTAAGCCACTCTGCAGTAAAACCATTTTTTTTCACATTTGACTCTGCTAGTTCTGCTGCTAGCTCTGCTAACTTAGCTTGTGCTTCTGTTTCGTCCAAGAACATATAGAAAGGATAATCAGAATTCCAGCCAAAACCGGGAGCAAAACTAAAGCTGCCTTTCTCCGCATCAAACCCGCTAATAGGCGGCAAGTTCACCATATCGGTTGTATAGTCCATGTTTTCAAAAGTGAACGATTCAGGCACATTTATTTTTATAAACCCATTAACAAACTGTGCTTGCCAGTCTGCATATATATTAGGCAGGCTGGTTTCATGCACTTTAAGTTCACCATCAAAAGCATTAGTAACGATAAACCAGGTGCGTTTATTGCCGGCGGCATCATAAGCAAAACTTGGTGTTGCCAGAAGCCAATCTTGAGTAGCGGTTCTTGCATTACCCTCCATCAAACTAGTGATATCAACGGCACTATAATCATTACCGTTAGCCACCAACTGAGCATCAACAACAGCTTGCAAATCGCTGATATTTTGCGCATCCCATTCAGGAAATTCCCAAGTTAACCAAATATCATGGGCATATTTAACTGAGTAGGTCACTTTCTGGCCGATATTGTCGGCAACAGTCAGATTCTGCTCAGGTGAGTTAAATAATGCATCATCTAGCTTTTTATGCGCCCATACAGTGTTCTCTACACTTAATTCAGGCGTACGTTTAGTCGTCGTGCTCTTCCAAGAACTAAAAATATATGGGCTACCAGAGTCATCTAGCTTGGCGCTATTACTATCAGTATCAAGCACCATACGTTTACCATCACTGATAACTACCGCTTTACCATCTACCGTTTTATTCGTTTCAGTCACTTCAAACCAGAAACTACCTAACGAACTGTTATCCAGTTCGTTAGGTAGTTTCTGGTTTGAAGTGACTGAAACGAAT
>NZ_CEZLMY010000014.1:36699-43567 GCF_983033635.1 Psychromonas sp.
CTCCTGCCATTCTTGACTACTACGGTCTGGCCACACAGGATGAGCTTTGGTTTCAATCTGCGAGCCATCAAAACGCACCTCTGTTGCTAAATAGTCATTAATCGAGCCATCAGCATCCCAATCTTTTTTAACTTCGTGTAAAACACCCGTTGCAGATTGGGTATCAATACGGGTCTCTGCATAATTGGCTTTTTGTAAATCATACTCGCCATTTGTGCGGACAAACTCTTTAAAGCTATACGTATTTATTAGCGTATTATTTTCACTTAGTGAACTTTCAGTTGTGTGGTGAATGAAGTCAATATCAGTATAGTTTTCTGCTAATACAGATCCCTTAATATCCCCACCTTGATAGCTACGGTCTTCACCCTATGCTATCTCTGGTGCCTCAACACTTGGTTTCGATTCATCAAAATATTCAAAATATGTTGTAGTTGTTGCTGTCCACGTCCCCTGTTTGTAAGATTTACCTTTAAATAGGCGCTCATTATCACCATTTCTATCAATCTCATACTTCACTTCAGCTTCAAAAGTACCATCTACTTTTTTACTCTCAGTTACAGAGACGATCTCATAGATTAATGGTTCTCCACCGATCTCCATTTGCGTGCCATCTGCATTGAGGCGGTACTTTGTTGCTTCCCATTCAATCACTTTATCGCCACTATCAGCTGTTGTTGTTATTTCTTTAGAGACCTCTTTAATAAAAACAATTTCCAATGTATGCCAGTCAGTGAATGAGTACTTTTTAACCCTAGCTAGTACTTCTTGATTGTCCTCCAGACTACTTGCGACCTCCCCTGCTAATTTTTGGCTTTCTTGCAGATCATCAGTTGTACTCACTGCATGATCAGCTAGCTCATTAAGCTTCACGAGTTCTAATCCAACCTCTGCTGTTGGATCAAGGAAGTCAGCAAATAGTAGATCTTTAAGTTTGTCTATATCAATGTCTAAATCAGCTGCAGTCTTCTCTAATACCGTTGATTTAGCTGCATCTATTGCAAATGTTAATGCATTTGCAGGTAAGTCACCTGAAACCACTAGATCTAGGGTCGCTTTGACTTCATCATACAATTCCGTGGTAAAAGGGGTGATAGCTTGAGAAAAACTTTCAGCTTGCTCTAAATCAAAGTCTAAAATCGGGGGGGTGGTTAAGACCAGATCATTGTCCTCAGTAAACTCCTCACCCGTACTTATGTCTACAGCCCCAGCACCAACAAGAACAACAACAGGACTAGTAGGCAGAGCCGCAATATCAGCATCGCTTAGTGGCAAACGATAAGCACCTGTATCATCAGAGAGAGCAGATGGTTCGCCCACATCGAGAACTCCATTACGGTTTTTATCTAAAAATACAGTTGATCCACTAATATAACCATCAACGACCTTACCTTTAAGGCCAACCTTAGCAGCCACAGTGATAGTGAAAGCGGGTAAGCTCACGCTAGCTTGACCATCATTGACACTCAACGTAATCGCGCTTGATACTCCGACATCTGCAAAACTTGGTTGACCGCTGATCATGCCTGTAGCTGTGTCCAGAGAGGCCCAGCTAGGCAAATTTTGTGCACTGAATGTCAATGTGTCGCTATCGGTATCGCTTGCCGATGGTGTAAAGCTATAAGTCACCCCCTCATCCACAGAAGTTGCAGGTACACCTGATATCTCTGATGGAGAATTAACCGGAAGAGGAGTATCACCGCCTCCACCTCCACCACATGCGGTTAAGGCTAAACTAATAGCAGCAGCTAATGATAGTTTTTTATATTGCAGCTTCATAATAAGTTCCTTGAATCAAGAAGATCGCCAGCCATTTAATTGACCAAAACCAGTCATTTAATTGACCAAAATTAAAAAATGCACTTTACAGTAAAACCATCAAAAAAAAACACAACGTCAACATAAATATTTACCGCGCAATTCACACAAAAAAATAAAACCCAAGTAACAATTCAATGAGGAATATTTCCAGCGAGATAATAAAAAACAGCAGGCAAATCAAAAAATGTAAATACTACATTTCTAGTACACAAATCTGCTAGAATCCCGCCTTGTAGCCTCAGCATCAATAAGTAAGCTACAAACTAACACCAAAGCAGCTTAAGGGATTAGCCGCATAAGGTACTTACAACTATTTTCCCTTAGGAACTCGCTCCATGAAAAAACACTTTTCCCGTACCAGTATTGTTTTAGCGCTCACAAGCAGCTTATTTGTCAGTGCTTGCTCAGATGCACAAAACACCGCCGCGAGCAAAAGTGAGCAACTAATGGCGCAACCGATTGAAGTTACCATCACTTCACTTGATGACTTAAATGCTTTATTTGATAAATACCAATATAACAATGAGAGCTGGGGAAAAGGCAACCGGGAAGTCCCGCGCATTACGTTTTCAGGCGTCGACGAACGCTGGGCAGAAGGTTCAAAAAATCTGCCGGTGCAGACCAAAAAAATGCTATTTTTCCGCCTAATGGCACCACTGGCATTAGTTGCCAATGAAAACATTCTGCGTGAACGTGAAATTGTTAAAACCAGCGCCTTAGATGCAGCCAAACTTAAAAGCATTGCCCTTAAATATCGCATTATTGAAAATGAAACTGCCGTCTTAGATGAAGAGATGCGCATAACCTTATTAACCCGCGTAGATATCCTGCCTCCCTCTTTAACACTCGCGCAAGCTGCTGAAGAAAGTGGTTGGGCGACATCGCGTTTTGCTCAAGAAGGTAACGCTTTTTTTGGTCAGTGGGATTTTACCGGCAACGGCATGAAACCTCAGGCGCAGCGAAAAGAGCTGGGTAATTATGGCGTTGCACGCTTTGATAGCCCGCTTGCTTCAGTGGAAGGTTATATGTTTAACATTAATACCAATAAGGCTTATCGGAAATTACGCATTTTACGTACTGAACTGCGCGCCGAAAACAGAGCGCTCACGGGGCATGAACTGGCGGGTACACTCGATAAATATTCAGAACGCGGCCAAGCTTATATTGACGGATTACGCTCAATGATCCGCTACAATAAACTTGAACAAGTCGACCAGGCGTATCTATCTGATAATAAGTTAATCCACTTAATCGCCGATAAATAATTGAGCACTGTTTATAAAAAAATAGAAGCGTATTCGCACACGCTTCTATTGTTATTAATCAGCTAATGCTGCATTAAATCGCGCAAATCCAGTCTCTAAATCCGCAATTAGATCATCAACATTTTCCAAACCGATATGCAGACGAATCAACGGTTTACTGCTATCCCACTTTGTTGCGGTACGTAGTTTATCAATACCAAATACCCCTAAAATAAGACTTTCATACCCGCCCCAGGAAAAGCCCATTTTAAAATAGCTCATATTTTCAACTAAAGCGGTGACTGATTTTAAGTTGCCCTCTTTTAATACAAAGGAAAACAGCCCATTAGACGCACTAAAATCACGTTTAAAGAACTCATGACCGGGGCAAGTTTCAAAAGCCGGATGGCGAAGATGATCGACTTCCGGACGAGCCGCTAACCAGTTCGCTATCTGCAGTGCATTCTTCTCATGTTGCGCCATACGCACGCCTAATGTACGCAAACCGCGACTTGCTAAATAAACATCATCTGGTGAAGTACACTGCCCCATCAAATAACTGTGTTCACGTAATTGCTCCCACTGTTTCTCATTTGCTGTTGCCGTACCCATCATCACATCAGAGTGACCAACGATATATTTAGTCGCGGCTTGAATCGAAATATCGACCCCCATCTCAAACGGACGGGAGTTAATCGGTGATGCCCAGGTATTATCCAACATCACAATCATATCATTTTGATGAGCAATCGCACTTAATGTCGGTACATCTTGAATTTCCATGGTAATTGACCCCGGAGATTCTAAAAATAACACTTTGGTATTGGGTCTTATCAGCGAGGCAATACCGGCACCAATTAACGGATCGTAATAGGTTGTTTCGATACCAAAACCCGCCAGTAAACCATCACATAATGCGCGGGTCGGTTCATAAGCGTTATCCACCATTAACAGATGATCTCCCGCTTGCAGAAATGACATTAACGCACCACTGATAGCAGCGGCTCCTGACGGGTAAAGCGCGGTACCAACGCCCCCTTCCAGTTCTGCAATGGCTGCTTGAAAAGCAAAATGAGTCGGACCTCCGCGACGTCCGTAAAACATCTCTCCGTTAGCACGATTTTTGGTCGCAAAACGCATCTCTTCCATGGTGTCAAAAAGCATTGTTGATGCACGAAATACAGGGGGATTGATCACCCCTTTTGTCCATTTTTTATCACGACCTAAACTAACAATCTGTGTTTCTTTTTTCATAGCAATTTTCCATAACTGAGGGTGTTACATTTTCTATTTTTAACATGTTAACATTTAAGTAACAGATGAGCAGTAGCAATCATAAGATGCTCAGCAACATTTAAAATAAACTGTAATTTTTCCATTAGCACTTTAAAATATACAATCATTTAATACTAACTCTATTTTTTCTCTTATAATCGATATCATAATTACAAATTATTAAGGCACTAAAATGCACTTTGAATCTGAGTTTTCACTCAACCGTCAACACCTGGAAGAGTGTTACGATCAGTCTCTTCCATTTAGCAAAAACCGCACCCCGAGAATCAAGCTTATGACAGTTTTAGTTGTCACTGCAGTGCTTATTTTACTGATCGGTGAGCAACAAGATGTCCTGGCTTATTTCTTAATGGCATTAGCTTTAGTGGAATACTTTAGTTTTCGCTATCGCCGCGCATGGTGGCTAACAAGACAGGTATGGAGCCGAAATTCAGGTAATATCATTAAGTTAATCATTGATGATAAAGGGGTGGAAATCCAAAGCTTATACAGTAATCTGCAGCTGTTATGGTCAGATATAATTAAGATAGATGAAACTGAAAAAGGGTTAATGCTGACACTTAAAAATGGTTCGCAAAATTACCTTTCTAAAGCAACGCTTACAGCAGAAGTGGTTGAATTTATTAAAGGCCAGATCCAATAAAACAGTAAACGGATCGATGCTAAAAATCATCAATGCTTTTCATCTCAAAAACGCTATATGCAGGTGTTTGGTAGGGATGAGAAGCAAGCAACGCCTGTAAAACCGGCTTAATGTTTTGCGCTGCACAGACCATCTCAACTTTATACTCTGCAACAGTTTCAACCTGATTAATTGAACCAATAAAAGGATTGCTGGCCTCAAGCGGTCTAAACTGCCCTGTACCCAGCGACTGCCAGGCACAATTATCATAATCACCAATCCGACCGGCACCGGCATTAAAGAGTGCCGATTTAACACTTTCCAGATGTGATGCCGGCACATAAAACACAAGTTGATACATACTATTTTCCTTTTTTTAAATAGAGAAACACAGGTAACAAAAGCAGACTGGTGGTCAGCATATCCGCAACACTATGATAATTAAGAAACCACATAAGATAAAAATAAGCGCATAGTGACAGTGGCGCAAATAACAGCAGTATTCTATTTTTCAAACTAAGGTCGACAACAAACAGCAGTGCAATCGCGCTATGTGTACTGTAATCCATCCCCAGTGATGGCCAAATATTTAAACAGCTATCGAGCAGCATCAAAGCATAAACAGCAATAGCCGACAGCAGTAATGTTTTAATTTGTAACCTGCGCGTTTGCCTTGACTCTTTTTGCCAATAATAGATCCAGCAGAGCAGTAGCAGTGGTGTATATAGATCTGCACTAATTGCCAGAATATTCATGATTCGAATTGATTAAAAAAACGTAAACGTTGTAAATAACGTAATTGCTCATCAGCCAAACAGGCAGGTTTAAAGCGAATTTTCTGACCCGCTGACTTTTGAGCCAGTAAACTTAAATCACAGCGCGCAACACAGCCAATTTTAGGATAACCACCCAGTGTTTGCCTGTCTTGTAATAAAATAATCGGTAAACCATCTGCTGGAATTTGAATACTGCCCAGTGCGATTCCCTCGGAAATTATCCCCCTGCTTAAACAGGCGATGCTTTGCCCCGTCAAACGTAACCCCATACGATCGCTTTGTGCATCAATAGTATATTCACTACTGTAAAACTTGGCTTTTTGTGCACTTGAAAAGTGATCGCATTGGTATGATTCAATAACCCCCAAGGTTAATGGTTTATTATAATCAGCGATAAACTGGCCGGGCATTTTTGTACCAATAAAGTTATTTACCTGTTCAAAAACAGCTAAGCTGTCAGCGCTTTTTAAATTGCCGCCAGCACCATCAACGCCTCCTAAAAAGTTACGCTTAACCGTACTGCTGCTGCCGTATTTTGGGGGGATATTAAAACCGCCCTTTACCGCTAAATAAGCACGTACACCCGAGCTTGCAAAACCGAGCTTTAAACGTTGCCCTTTTTTAAGGATAAAACTGCGATTATTGCTTTGTGCTGTTTTTTTTCCCGTTTTCGTCAAGATAAAGGCATTCATCTCAGCCCCTGTTAAGGCCAGTTGCAGATCACATTCAGCTGCAAATTCTGCCTGTCCAAAGCTGATTTCAATTAAGGATTTATCGGCACTGTTTTTTAACAGATAATTTGCCCAACCGGCGGCGCGCTCATCGACAACGCCACCTTGACTTAAACCCTGTTTGGCTTGCCCATAACGCCCCAAGTCCTGTAACTGGCTAAATAGACCTGCATTAATCACATATAAACCTGGATTACTTTTCATCGCTAACCTGCCCGCCTAGTTTGAGAAATTCATCCAGTAAAACAGATCTGAATTTAACGCTATCCCCCACTGCAAAGGGGCTGATTGGACTGCCATTCGGATCGAAAAGTTTAAGCGGACAATTACCAATAATCTGCCAGCCACCGGGGCTATTTTCGGGATAAACAGCCGTTT
>NZ_CEZLMY010000015.1:0-8079 GCF_983033635.1 Psychromonas sp.
AATTCCTGTTAAGTAAGTGTCATAATTACCGGAAGCTAAACGCATTTCAAGTTCAGAATGAGGTAAAGATATAATCTCACTGCTTACTCCTATATCGAATAAGTTTGCTTGAATTAACTCAGCTGTTTTATGAGAATTGGGATTGAAAACCGAATGATCAATTGGCGTTAGAATAGTGATAATGTTGTTAAAATCAAAACCATTTTCTTTTAGCATCTGCAATGCTAATTGAGGGGTGTATTGTAGTTCAGCCGATCTTGGATTATATGCCCAGGATTGTTTTGCCAATAATGTATCTGTTGCTGTTGCACTTTTAAAAAAAACTGCATTGACAATAGTCTTTTGATCAATTGCATAACTTAATGCTTGACGAATTTCTTTCTGTTTAAATGGTTTTTTTACACTGTTAAAGGACCATAATGCAACATTGGCTGTAGGTATACTGCTAAGTACCACACTCGGGTTTACACTCATTGTATTTAACTGGCTTGGCGCAGGATAAGTCATAATATCGCACTCTCCAGATAATAACTTTGCGTAACGCTTGGTATTATTGGGTGTTACATCAAAAATCAGGTTTGTGATAGTGGGCCTGCCACCCCAATATTGAGGATGAGAAAGATAGCGAGTGATACCTTTTATCTCATAATTTTTAAACTTATATGGTCCTGTACCAATGGGATAAAAATCAATTCGCTCCGGGTGACCTTTAGATAACAGGTTTTGTGCATATTGTTCAGAGTGAATAACCCCATAGTGTGCAGCCAAATTTGCTAACAGGGTGACATCTGCTTTGTTTAAAATAAATTTGACGGTGTAGTCATCAATTTTAATAATATCAGCCACTAAATTTGTAAATGGATGGTTAAAAAAGTAACTGTCAGTCACACGGTTTACAGAGTGAAAAGGGT
Organism: Psychromonas sp.; assembly: GCF_983033635.1. Classification (NCBI taxonomy): domain Bacteria; kingdom Pseudomonadati; phylum Pseudomonadota; class Gammaproteobacteria; order Alteromonadales; family Psychromonadaceae; genus Psychromonas; species Psychromonas sp. The sequence goes on from NZ_CEZLMY010000015.1 coordinate 912, forward strand.
GATCTTTATCTAACATTCGTTGAAAGCTGAAAATCACATCATCTGCATTAAAAAAACGAGTTGGAGTGAAATAATCTGTTTGGTGAAAATTAACATCTTTACGCAAGAAAAAAGTATAACTTGATTTGTTGTCGTTTTGTTGCCAATGCGTTGCCAAGTCAGGTATAAATTGCTTTGTGATTGGATCTATTTTAACTAAGCGGTTGTATAACTGGTGAGTTGTAGCATCCAGCGTAGAAATGTCGTGGCTAATTTGAGGGTTAAATGATTGTGGCGTATTTTCAGGACAATAGATCAAACTGTCTGTAAGAGTAGATTCGTTTTTGTAACATCCACTTAATAGCAGTGTAATTGTAAAAGCAAATAAAAAGCGCATGATAAAATCAATTATTCCATTTGAAATGAGTGTAAATTATTTACTTATTAGAGCAATAATACAGATAATTATTAATAACATAGATCAATAAGTTGAAGTTTGATCGCTATTAAATGTGTCGTTCTTCGATGATTTTCATAACTTTGCGTGTTAACAGTAACGCTATCAAGCCAAAAACAATACTACCAGCGGCCTGACCGTACAAAATCCCCGGGGCGTTATAATAAAAGGCACCGAGTGTGACAAATGGGATTGTACCTAGTGTCATTTTACCAACATTGAGCAGTGTCGCATATTTTGCATATCCTAAATTATTTAAAAATGCCATCGCAACAAACATTATGCCTGTAAAAATAAAAGTTATTGAGATGTACTGACAAAAAATTCGTATGATTTCAGCCGTCTTATGTTCAGCATTAAACAGATCAACCACAATATCCTGCCCCATAGATAATAGAAGGGAAATTACTAAGGTGTAGCTAATAATGAATTTCATCGATTGATTTAATACTTCTCGAACACGACCATATTGTAATGCGCCGTAATTCTGCCCAATAATTGGACCTACTGCGCCAGAAAGAGCAAACATCATACCAAATGCAACTGGAATTAAACGACCTATAATTGCCCATCCGGCGATATAGTCAGTGCCAAATTTTGCAACTTCATAAGTCACATATAAGTTTCCTAATGGGGTGGCAATCTGGGTGAACATTGCTGGAAAAGCGATATTAGATATGCCGCTAATATTTGGCCAGAAATTAACTAATTTAAAACGAGTGAACATTTTGTACTTAAAGAATACAAAATAGAATCCTATCGCAAGTACTGTACAACGGGAAATGACAGAAGCTATTGCTGCACCTTGAAGATCCAATTTAAACACAAAAATAAGGAGCGGATCGAGCAATGCATTAATGATGCCTCCACCTAATGTTGCATACATTGCATGTTTAGCATCCCCTAAACTACGTAAAGTGGCACCCATTTGCATCGCTAATGCCAAGATAGGTAAGGAAGGTAAAATGATTCTTAGGTAGATAATTGCTTCGCTAAGCTCTTCACCTTTAGCACCAATTTGGATTAATATTTCTGGAGTGAAGTAATAAAATAGAACAGCTATAAATGTAGTGAAACAAAACGCATATAAGGAAATATAAGCGACCTGATTTCGTGCTTGTTGTTTGTTATGCTGGCCAATTGATTTAGATACTTGGGCACTGTTGACGGTAACCAGACCAATACTGATAGCAGTAGTGAAAAATAAAATTGCACTCGCATAACCGATAGCGGCTGTCAGTGCAGAATTCCCCAATAAGCTTATAAAATAGATATCTGCTAGATCAACCATAAACAGCGCACTAATACCTAGGGCATTAGTCGCTGACATGGTCATCACATGTTTAATTATTGAGCCTTGTAAAAACTTTGCTTGTGTCATCTGTAACCTGGATATAGTTGCTCTATTAGGTGCTATGCATCTCAGCAAACTTATCTAATAGTTGTTCTTCACTTTCAATATGGTTGGGATCAACAATGATGCAGTTAATCGGACAGACTTCAATACAGGTTGGTTTTTCATAAAAACCAACACATTCAGTACATAAATCGGGATCTATTTCATAAATTTCCGCACCAAAAGTGATCGCTTCATTCGGACATTCCGGATCGCACATATCACAATTTATGCAGTTTTCTTTTATTAATAATGCCATATTTATTTATTGTGCGGGTTGCGTGTATTTGCACCCGAATTTAGATTGCGCATCAGTAAACCATGACTAAGGTCGATCTCTTTCGGTACCGGCATATATAGAATATGGCCAGAGCCTGGTGCTACATCGACAAGCTCACCCTTGCGCGTTTGTAATTGTTCTAAAGTAAAATTCAGATTACCTTGTGGCGTCATTAGTTCGAGTTTATCTCCGACTAAAAATTTGTTTTTTACGGTAACTTCTGCCAGACCATTTTCATTTCTGCCTGTCATTTCACCAACAAATTGTTGTGTATCACTTATTGAATAACCGTAATCATAATTCTGATATTCATCATGAGTATGACGACTTAAAAAACCTTCGGTATAACCACGATGAGCAAGGTTTTCCAAGGTACCCATAAGTTTCGGATCAAAAGGGCGACCTGCAATGGCATCATCCATCGCTTTACGATAAACCTGTGCGGTACGTGCGCAGTAATAAAAACTTTTGGTGCGACCTTCAATTTTTAGAGATTGCACGCCGATTTTTAATAAACGTTCAACATGTTGAATGGCACGCAAATCTTTTGAATTCATAATGTAGGTGCCGTGTTCATCTTCAAATGCCGGCATGTATTCATTAGGGCGGCCTTGCTCTTGTAACAGGAACATTTGGTCAGTGGGTTTACCTTTACCTAATGTTGGGTCTGGACGTTGGATAGCAACGATGTCGCCCGTTTCATTTTCTTTTGCTTCATGAGCATCGTATTTCCAGCGACATGAGTTAGTGCAAGTCCCTTGATTAGGATCGCGTTTATTGATGTAACCAGATAATAAACAGCGTCCAGAGTACGCCATACATAGAGCACCATGAACAAAGACTTCAATCTCAATGTCCGGGCAGTGCTGGCGAATATCTTCAATTTCATCGAGTGATAATTCACGTGATAAAATAACACGTTCAATGCCTTGTTTTTCCCAGAACTTAACACTTGCCCAGTTGACGGCATTCGCTTGCACGCTAAGGTGTACCGGCATTTCAGGAAATGCTTCCCTAACCATCATAATTAGACCAGGATCTGACATAATTAATGCATCTGGTTTTAAATCAACAACCGGTTTCATATCGCGGATAAATGTCTTTAATTTTGAATTATGCGGTTGGATATTGCATACCACATAGAGTTTTTTACCTTGGCTATGTGCTTCATCGATACCGATTTTTAGCTTTTCAATATTAAATTCATTATTACGTACACGCAGTGAATAACGCGGTTGCCCTGCATAAACTGCATCTGCGCCATATGCAAATGCATAACGCATATTTTTAAGTGTGCCAGCTGGTGAAAGTAGTTCTGGAGTCATAATTATTCTCTTCTGATATCAAGTCAGGGCAATACTAATAACAAAGCATCTTTTAAATTGCGAAATGTAAATTTTCAAGTGGCTTGCTATTAACTGTATTGCAGGGCGGCGAAGTTTACTCGTTTTTATGAGAAAGGGATAGTATTGACCTAATCTGTTTCGCAATATTTTTAATAAAACAGTCGATTATTAGCCGGTTAAGCAACTAAAATGATAAGAGTGCTTAAATTAAGTTTCACATTTGATTAACGCAGCTTTATAATATGGCAATATTTTGAATTTCAAATGATTTAACAGATCATTTTATCGTCTGATGTCAGACATTAATAATTAGGTTTTACATGGAAATCACTGAAAAATTTACAAACAACAAACAAATTATCACTTTTTTAACTGAGCAGTTTCCTTTATGTTTTACAGCTGGCAGTAATGAAGCGAAACCATTAAAAATTGGACTTTTTCAAGAACTCGCCGCACGTTTAGAAGGTGATGAGCGCGTCAGTAAAACTCAACTCCGCGGTGCTTTACGTCAATACACATTAAGCTGGCGTTACCTTCACTGTATTAAACAGTCAGTAAAACGTGTTGATCTTGATGGTAATGAAGGTGATGACGTGTCTGCAGAACATGCTGAACACGCTTTAAAAACGCTAAAAGAAAGTAAAGAAAAAGCGTTTGCACATAAGAAAAAAGCATCAGCTGAAGCCGCGCCTAAACGAGCAGCAAAAAAAGTAAATGTGCCAACTCGTGCTAAAAAAGCAGTTGCTAAAAAAGAGAAAGTAGAAGATTTGAGTAACTTTAAAGAAGCAGTTCATGCGGAACTTAAATTAACTCAAGCTGTCAAAGTACTTTTAGGGCAATCTCCGGTTTCAGGTGTTGTCGTTGAAATCATGAAGGATGATGTTCAGGTGCAACTTGATTCTGGAATGACAGTAAAAGTTAAAGCAAAACATCTAATTGTATAAAAAGGTACATTAATGAATAAATTTTTTCGCCATGTTTTAGTTGCTGCAAGTACATTATATATAGGTATTTCTTTTGCTGTTCCTGCTAGTTTTGAGATAAAAGATATCCCTCAACTAGAACAGCAAGTTCAACATGCCAAAGTGGCGAAAAGAGTGAGTGATCTATTTAGTCGCTCTCATTATAAATTTATTCCGCTTGATGATGCTCTTTCACAAAAAGTGTTTGAGCGTTATATCGAACAACTTGATTACAACAAACAAATCTTCATGCAGAGTGATATTGATGCTTTAAAAGCTTATCAATTCTCTTTTGATGATAATTTAAAATCAGGACAGTTGGATCCCGCCTATCATATTTATCAACTAAATTTAACGCGTCGTTATGAGCGCTACAATTATGCATTGTCTCTTTTAGATGAGGAGATAAAGTTTAACAAAACTGATGAATATCAGTTTGATCGCAGTGAAGCCGCTTGGGCACTCGATAGCATTCAGCTTGATAAACTCTGGCAAAAAAAGGTTAAATCTGATGCTCTAGTACTTAAATTAGGCGGTAAAAAATGGCCTGAAATTAAAGAACAATTAAGCAAAAGATACAATGTTGCAATTAAGCATTTAGTGCAGACTGAAAGTGAAGATGTGTTCCAGAACTTTATGAATGCCTACTCGCGTACCATTGAGCCCCATACCAGTTACCTGTCAGCAAGAAATGCCGAACGGTTCAAAATGGAAATGAATTTATCATTAGAAGGTATTGGTGCTGTTCTACAACTTGAAGATGATTACACCGTCGTAAGAAGTCTAGTCCCAGGGGGACCCGCAGAGCGTTCTAAACAGATCTTTAAAGATGATAAAATCATTGGTGTTGGTCAAGATGGTGAAAAAGTTATCGATGTTATCGGTTGGCGATTAGATGATATTGTAGATTTAATTAAAGGTCCGAAAGGCACCAAAGTTCAATTACAAATTCTATCGGGTAAAGCGGGTGATAAAAATCATGTTGTAGAGATAGTAAGAGAGCAGATTCATCTTGAAGACCGTGAGGCTAAATCATCAGTTGAAACAATTGACGGTAAAAAAATTGGCGTAATCACAATTCCTAGTTTTTACATGAAATTAAGTGAAGATGTTGATAAAGAGCTAACTGCATTAGCAAAAGAAAATGTACAAGGGATCATTGTTGATTTACGCAATAACGGTGGTGGTGCTTTAAGCGAAGCGACTTTGCTAACCGGTTTATTTATTCCGTCTGGGCCTGTTGTTCAGGTGCGAGACAGTCGCAATCAGATACTGGTTCATGAAGATGAAAATAAAGTGCTAAGTTATGATGGTCCATTAACTGTTTTAATAAACCGTAATAGTGCATCCGCATCTGAAATTTTTGCAGCTGCCTTACAGGATTACGGACGCGCAATTGTTATTGGAGAACAAAGTTTCGGTAAAGGTACTGTTCAACAACATCGCCGCATCTCCCGTTTTTATGATGACGCCCCTGAAACTATCGGTTCTGTTCAATACACCATTGCAAAATTCTATCGAATTAATGGTGGCAGTACACAACATAAAGGTGTTATACCCGATATTGTATTTCCAAGTGCCATTGACCACCAAGATACCGGTGAGAGTTTAGAGAAAAATGCATTGCCATGGGACAATATAAAATCTGCTTCCTATCAATCTATAAATGATGTGCAACGCGATGTTAAGAAACTGACTGTAAAACATCAGAAACGAATCATAAATGAGATAGAGTTTACTTACCTGCTTAGTGATATTGAAGAATATCGTAAAGAAAAAGATGAGACTGTTATTTCTCTTGATGAAAAGGAACGCGTTAAATTACGTGAAGAAAATGAGCAACGCGCACTGCAGCGAAGTAATGAGCGTTTGCAGCGTGCTGGTTTAGAAGAGATTAAATCAATGGATGATCTGCCTGATGACTTTGAAGCGATCGATGCATTTTTAATTGAAGCAGCAACAATTACCTTAGACTACGCACAGTTATAATATTTATATGCAAACTGTTTGAGTATATTCATAACAGTCAGGCCGGCTAATTAGTCGGTCTTTTTTTTGCCTACCTTTTTACCTGTATTTAAAAGTCAAAATCCAAAGAGAGTAAACAATGTTTAGACCCTGGTTCGATAAATATCCTGATAACGTAAATCCTCAACTTGATGACGCGCAGTATTCATCACTTGTTGAACTGATTGAAGATAGTTTTAAGGAATATGCTAATCATTGCGCCTTTATCAATATGGATAAACAACTTAGTTTTGCTCAGTTAGATAACTCATCTAAAGCCGTTGCTACTTATCTGCAGCAAACTTTAAAGCTACAACAAGGGGATCGTGTTGCTATTATGATGCCCAATTTATTACAGTATCCGATTGTCCTTTTAGGGATCCTTCGAGCAGGTATGACAGTGGTAAATATTAATCCGCTTTATACAGCCACAGAGCTTAAGCATCAATTAAGTGATTCAGGGGCTAAAGCTATTTTTATTATTTCAAATTTTGCCAAAACACTCGAGCAGGTTGTTGATACAAGTGAAATTGAACATGTTATTTTAAGCCGCATTGGCGATGAGTTAACTTTGTTAAAAAGAAATTTGCTTAATTTTGTCATTAGTTATGTAAAAAAAATGGTGCCGAAATATAGATTACCCAATGCTCATTCATACCGAGCATGTTTAAAGATGGGGAAAAAAGGGCAGTATATCCGCCCCATTATAAATGCCGATGATGTTGCTTTTATTCAATATAC
>NZ_CEZLMY010000015.1:8089-19721 GCF_983033635.1 Psychromonas sp.
GTGCCATACTCTCTCATAAAAACATGATTGCCAGCTTAATGCAGGCTGACGGAGTTTTTGGTTGTGTTGTCAATAAAGGCAAAGACACTGTTGTCACCGCATTACCTCTTTACCATGCATTTGCATTGACTGTTAACTGCTTATATTTTTTGAAAGCTGGCTGCCGTAATATACTAATTACCAATCCTCGAGATATCACAGCGTTTATTTCGACGTTAAAAAAATATTCTTTCACCTATTTTACGGGGCTTAATACCCTGTTTAATGCCTTGCTTGTGCATCCTAAATTTTCAGATATCGATTTTAGTCACTTAAAAATTACATTAGCAGGGGGAATGGCGACACAAGCCTCCGTTGCACAGCAATGGCAGAATAAAACAGGCAGTGTTGTTATAGAAGGTTATGGTCTAACCGAATGCGCGCCTATGGTTAGTGTCAATTCATATAATACTGAGACATTTAATGGATCAATTGGCTTGCCTTTACCAGGTACTGATATTCGCCTTCGTGATGAGCAGGGGGAACTAATAAATGAATTTAATCTTGCAGGTGAAATTGAGATCAAAGGCCCGCAAGTGATGCGTGAATATTGGAATAATCCAGAAGAAACTAATCTTGTTTTACAAGACGGTTGGTTTAAAAGTGGAGACATAGGTTTATTCGACGAGCAAGGTTTATTACATCTTGTTGATCGTAAAAAAGATATGATTTTAGTTTCTGGTTTTAATGTATACCCAAATGAAATAGAAGGTGTTGTTGCCGAGCTTGAGGGAATATTAGAAAGTGCAGCTGTTGGCATTGATAACGGGCAATCAGGCGAGAAAATTAAATTATTTGTTGTTTTAAAAGACTACTCAATTACAGTGCAGGATATTCATAATCACTGCCATAAACATCTTACTGCTTATAAAAGACCAAAGTTAATTGAAATTGTAAATGATCTGCCGAAAAATAATGTAGGTAAAGTTCTGCGCAGATTATTAAAAGCGCGCTAAATCGATCATTTACTTACAGAGAATAATAATCAATTGGGCGAATTATCAACTCAAATCTGTCTTTCTGCGCTTCTATAAAACTAAATTTATCAGACCAATCCCCGACATCAAAACGACAAGCTGGCTGGTTTGATAATTGAAATTGATGTTCTGCGACCTGGTGAGTGTGGCCGTGAATGAGTGTTTGAGCTTGATGTTTTTTCATCAAGCGTAAAACTTCACTTTGCGTTACACCCATTACATTTTTATTTTTGTATACTTTTTTGGATTGACTGGCGCTGCGGATTTTCCAACCAATTTTCTTGCGAATAAACAGTGGCATTAAATTAAAGATAAATTGTAAAAATGGATTATGAATTACCGCACGCATTTTCTGGTAATTTTTATCTGCTAAACAGAGAGTATCCCCGTGCATAATTAATACATTTTTACCGTACAGAACAATTTCACTGTGATCATTTAATAATTGCATAGAAGATTGTTTTGCATACTTTTTACCAATCATAAAATCACGATTACCGTGAATATAATAAATTTTGATCTGGTTTGTTTGGCTATAGGCAGAAATTCGTTTTGCCACTTCATCCATTAACGGCGTATGCTCATCATCACCAATCCACACCTCAAATAGATCGCCTAAAATATACAAAGCATCGACATCTCCCTTTTCATTTTCCAAAAACGAAAAGAAAGCATCGGTTATTTTAGGTTGATGTTCACTAAGGTGTAAATCAGCAATGAAGAGTGTACGCATGTTAAGCTACCGTTACTTTTTCAATAACCACATCTTCAAGCGGCACATCCTGATGCACATAACCGTAATTACCTGTTGCAACATCTTTAATTTTATCAACAACGTCGGTACCTTCTACAACTTGTGCAAATACACAGTAGCCCCAGCCATCCGTTGTTTCTGATTTAAAATCCAAAAATTTATTATCATTAATATTGATAAAGAACTGTGCTGAAGCTGAATGAGGTTCCATTGTACGAGCCATTGCAACAGAGTATTTTGTATTAGACAGACCATTGTTTGCTTCATTTTTAACAGGCTTGTTAGTGTCTTTTTCTTCCATTCCAGAAGCAAAACCACCACCTTGGATCATAAAACCGTCAATAACACGATGGAAGATTGTATTGTCATAATGACCTGATTGTGCGTATTTAATAAAGTTAGCCACTGTTTTTGGTGCTTTCTCTTCATTTAAATCAAGTTTAATATCACCGAAGTTTGTATGTAAAGTAACCATAGTAAGGTCCTGTCTCTGTAAAAAAACGGTATCATACATCAACATCGTATTTCGTTAAATACAAAGGGTGAATTTGTCTTATTAGCAGGTTAGAATAGCGCTTTTATAGTTATAAACTGGAAGCCGCATGCTAAAAATATACAACACACTGACACGACAAAAAGAACAATTTAAACCGCTTATTCCCGGCAAGGTCGGCATGTATGTGTGTGGTGTAACCATTTATGATTATTGTCATATTGGACATGCAAGAACATTTGTAGCTTTCGATACTGTTGCACGTTATCTGCGGTTCAGCGGTTACGATTTGAATTTCATTCGTAATATTACCGATGTCGATGACAAAATCATTAAACGTGCCAATGAAAACAATGAGACTTGTGAGCAATTAACGACACGTTTTACTAAAGCGATGCATGATGACTTCGACGCGCTAAATATGTTACGCCCGGATTTAGAGCCCAGGGTAACTGACCATATGCCCGAAGTTATCTCTATGATTGAAAAATTAATTAATAAAAAGCATGCTTATGTTGCAGAAAATGGCGATGTACTTTTTTCTGTTGAAAGTTATGCTGAATATGGACAACTTAGCGGGCAGAATCTCGAGATGTTACAAGCAGGCTCTCGTGTTGATGTGGAAGAGAGTAAACATAATCCGCTTGATTTTGTGTTATGGAAAATGTCTAAAGCGAATGAGCCTTATTGGGAGTCTCCATGGGGTAATGGCCGACCAGGTTGGCATATTGAATGCTCGGCAATGAACAACGAACACCTTGGTGAAGTTTTTGATATTCATGGTGGTGGTTCGGATCTTTCATTCCCTCATCATGAAAATGAGATAGCACAGTCTTGTTGTGCTCATAATGGTCAATATGTAAATACTTGGATGCATTCAGGTATGGTACAGATTGATAAAGTAAAAATGTCCAAGTCATTAAACAATTTTTTTACTATCAAAGATGTACTGGACGTTTATGACAGTGAATCAGTTCGTTATTTTTTAATTTCAGGCCATTACCGCAGCCAGTTGAATTACTCTGAAGATAATCTTAAGCAAGCGCGTGCGAGTCTTGAACGTCTGTATACATCAATCCGTGATTTGGATATTTCAAATTGTCAGTTAGATAAAAGTGATCCCCATTATTTACAATTCTGCAAAGCAATGGATGATGATTTTAATACACCGGAAGCGTTGGCGGTGTTGTTTGATCTTGCTAAAGAGATAAATCGATTAAAGATTAGTAATAAACAACAGGCTGCTACTTCAGCTTGTTTATTAGTTAATATTGCAAATGTACTGGGTTTATTAAGTCAATCACCGGAGCACTTTTTACAAGGTGATGAAAGTGAAGATGAAGTCGTTATGATTGAAGCACTTATCAAACAACGCAACGATGCTCGTGCAAATAAAGATTGGTCGAGTGCTGATGATGCGCGTGATAAATTAGCGGCATTAAAAATAGTACTAGAAGATGGGCCAAACGGTACAACTTGGCGTAAACAGTAGTCTTGACAGCCATAGCCAAACCACCTCAAGATGCTGATTCCTGCATCTTGCAGTGTTTTGGCTATATAATAATGCTTTGTATTTATACAGAGCATTATTAAAGCCAATCTTCCGGTTTTATCCTATTACTAAAAGTTTTATCCTTTCTTTTCTACACTGTTTTTAACTACACTTACCTTTATTTCACAACTACCCTAAACTTAATTGGTAGCTAGAAAAGGGGGCGCAAATGGAAAATATCGGCTGTAGAGTGATTGTAAGCGGTATGGTTCAAGGTGTTGGTTTTCGTTATTATACCAGCAGGGAAGCAAGTAAATATAATTTAACCGGGCATGCAAAGAATCTGTATTGTGGTGATGTTGAAGTCCTGATGTTTGGTGAAAGGGAAAAAATTGAACATATGTTGAAATGGCTTGAGCAGGGGCCGAGAACATCGCGCGTAGATAATCTTCTTGTCAGTTATATAACATACAGTAATAAAGACTGCTTTGAATGTTTTTGAATCTATAAGCGTTATTTGCAACTGTTAATCTTTAAATACAATTAGTTAGATATCACTGAAAACAGTTCTGCATAGTATTGTAAGGGCTGTGTAATATCATGTAATATTCCGGCATCTCAAATAATGTTAAATTATTATATGTATTTATAAATATGAAGGGTTTCCATGTCATTTACCATCAAACAAAAAGTGTATTTTTTCGTCTTTTTCGCCTTATTGGCCATATTAATTATTGGTTATCGAAGTATCAGTTTAGTCAAAGATGAAATGTATGAAGATAGAAAAACACAGTTAAAAGTTCAGGTTGAATCAGTAGAAGGTTTACTAAAATCATATCAGCAAAAAGTAACAGCTGGCGATTTAACGCTTGATCAAGCACAGCAAACATTTTATCAAACCGTGCAAGAGTTACAGTACAGTGGCAATGGCTATTTTTTTGCAGTCAGCACCGATATGACTTTACAGGCAACTTTGAAAGGTAAAAAAACCGGAGTTAACGTTGCCAACATTAAAGATGCAAATGGGCGATTTCTTTATCAGGACATTATAAACAGCACGCAGAATTCTGATGGCCGGGGTTATGTTGAATACCAATTCCAACGTGCCAGCAATGGTGTCTCAGAAGATAAATTATCCTATGCTATTTTGTTTAAACCTTGGAACCTGGTTGTCGGTACTGGTATTTACATTAGTGATCTTAATGAAAAAGTGTATGAAAATATCATCGCTATGGTGATTATGGTAAGCATCTTTTTTATTGGCCTTATTTTAATCGCATTCTTTATTATCTCTGCAGTTATTAACCCTATCGAAAATATTCAAAAAGTGATGGTTAAAGCTGAACGAGGTGACATGACACAACGTTTGGATATTTTAAATGATGATGAACTTGGTGCATTAAGTAAAACGATAAACTCGATGCTTAGCGAGTTCCATAGTTTAGTAGAGAAACTTGTCGGCTCATCTCAAAACCTGACAACTGCTTCTGAAAGTTTGTCGGTTATTGCGGGACAAACAAACCGAGGTGTCAGCAAACAAAGTGAAGAGATTCAAACAGTTGTTAGTGCGATTGAACAGATGTCATTAACTGTTAAAGAGGTGGAAGGTAATACCGTTAATGCCTCAAATACTACAGCCGAAGCGCGAGATATGATCCATGAAGCAAGTCGTATGGTCGTAGATACAATGGGCTTGATTGATAATGCATCACAAAAAATCGACCATGCGAGCTTAGTTGTCGATGAACTTAAACAGGGATCCACTGAAATTGCTGAGGTATTGAATGTTATTACCGGCATTTCTGATCAAACAAATTTACTTGCATTAAATGCAGCCATAGAAGCGGCGCGAGCTGGTGAAGCCGGACGTGGATTTGCTGTTGTTGCGGATGAAGTAAGAAGTTTGGCACACAGCACGCAAAATTCGACTGTTGAAATTCAGAAAATAATCGAAAAATTACAGAGCTTATCGCAAACTGCTGCAGACAGTATGTCAGCGGGTAAAGAGGCCGCTAAACAGACAATTGAATCAGCTGCAAAAACTGATGAAAATTTAAAATTAGTTGTTAGGCATGTACTGCAAATCAATGATATGACTGGACAAATTGCTTCGGCAACCACTGAGCAAGCTGCAGTTTCGGAAGAAGTCGCTCGTGCCATGGTCAGTATCAGTGATATTTCAGTTGAAACGGGACAAGCAAGTGAACAAACCAGAACTGAAAGTTTAAACGTGAAATCACTTTCAGAAAGTGTAGATCAAAGCGTTGCTAGATTCGCAATATAAATCTAATTACAGTTTTAATTAAAGCAGATGTTATCTATATAACATCTGTTTTTTTTTGAAATCATTTAAAACAATCTCAAGAGCTTCAATAGCAATAGCCGTTTCAATTTGGTTTTCTTCTAACAGTTGGATTAGATCTACTGCAATTTGTACCGATTTTGGGGCATCAGATAAACTACCACTGTTATTTTTTTGTTCACTCATCTTTTATATCTTCTAATTTAAACTCTAATTTTTGGGTGAAGGTATTACATTTTTGATAACGAATTTTTAAAGCCTCTATTTTTTCTTTAATATAGGATTTTTGTGCAGATTCACTTCCTGCTAATATCTCTTCTTGTTCAGAAATCATATTTAACAAACGATGCTCATATTGGTATTGTTTCTGCAATTGTTGGTATATCTGCTCTTTAGGAGAAGAGTAGGATTTATATAACAGATCTGCTTCACCTTTTTCTAATCCTTGTACAAGTTGCAATAAAACATGAAACTGGCCGACAAACAGTTCGCATTCATGTTTAATAAGGACCTCTGGAAGTTCTTTATTTATCGCATCCTGTAATGAATTAAATGTTTTTTCCATCTGTTTTATATAGCCCGCAAGGCTAAGGCTACGCTTTGAGAAAAGATGAATTTCAAAAACAAAACAGTGATTTTCTGTTTGTTTAATTTTACTGTCCAGTTTTACACAACGTTTACTTAAATCACAGAGCTGATCTTTTAACTGTTTTAAAAGTAAATGGTATGAACTTAATTCACTTTGCTTTAACTCAGCCATGCGTTGTATCCTAAATTAACAGCCATAATCAGTACAATTGAGATAAAAATTGGTCGTATAAATTTTGCACCAAAATGAATGGCTGAATGTGCGCCAATATAGGCTCCAAGCATTAAACAACCGCCCATTGTTAAGCCGATTAACCAATTCACTTGTCCAAAATAGATAAAAATTGCCAGCGAGGTCAGGTTACTGGTGAAATTCATCGATTTAGCGATGCCACTTGCAAGCAAAATATGCAAACGATATAAACGCATCGTGGATATTACCCAGAATGCCCCTGTTCCGGGACCTGATGCTCCATCATAAAAGCCTAAAATAAAACCTTGCACACTCTGTTTAATTCGCAAAGCAAAATTGTTTGCAGGCAATTGATAATTATCAATATCAGCCATACGGTTAAATAAGCTGTACAGCGCAACACTCAAAATAATCAGAGGTAACACTTTTTCTAACCACTGAGTGGCAATTAAATTGATAAAAATAGTACCCGTTAACGCACCAATAAGTGTGCTGTAAAAACTTTGCAGCCAAAAATGGGGGTTAAAAAGCTGTTTTTTAAAATAGGTATAAGCGGCAGTACCCGATGCAAAACAGGCTGACAGCTTGTTTGTGCCAAGTGTTAAGTGTGGTGGTAGTCCTAAGCTTAATAATGTTGGTACAGTTAACATTCCGCCTCCGCCAACAATCGCATCGATAAAACCCGCAGATAGGCCAACGACGATAATTAAAGCCCAGCTACTCGGATCAAATAAAACTTCAGTCATTACTGTTTTTCTCAAATTGAATATTAAAAGGGGGCAGGGCATCAAGTAAACCTTTCCCATAACGTTTTGTTTTTACACGTTTATCTAAAATTATAATTTGACCTGTATCATTTTCTTTACGGATTAATCGTCCACAAGCTTGAATAAGTTTTTTGCTGGTTTCAGGAATAGAAAGTTGCATAAAGGGATTACCGCCTTGTGCTTTTATCCACTCGGAATGCGCTTCCTCAACAGGTGAATTAGGCACGGCAAAAGGTAATTTAGTGATCATTAAGTTTGTTAAGTAATGACCTGGTAAATCAAGCCCTTCCGATAAACTTCCTGTTCCAAACAGGATGCTGGTCAGGCCCTTGTCACAACGTTGTTTATGCACTTCAATCAGTTTACTGCGTGATAATTCACCTTGTACTAATAATGCGTTAGTATATTTTTTGGCAAGTTTATCGGCAACTAAATTCATTTGCCAATAGGATGCAAATAAAACTAAGTTAGCCTGCTTATCCTGCAGGTAATCGTCAATTTTCTCAACCAGCTCATTGTCAAAGTCAGCTTGTGTCGGATCGTGCTGCATATCCGAAACAATTAAGGGAACGGTTGGATAATTAAAAGGTGATTTTAGGCGTAAGTATTGCGTGCCGTCATTACTTTTTAAGCCACTTTGACGTTTAAAGTATTCAAAATTATTAAGTGAGGTTAATGTTGCGGAGCATAAAATCACCCCTGCTGCCTGCGACCAAAACATACATTCTAAAATACCGCCAACTTCAATCGGCGAGGCATTTAAATAAATATCATTTTTTTCTTTTTCTGCCCAGGCGGCAATTGGCGTCTGTTTGCTAGAACGCTCTTTGGTTAACATTAGCCAAAGTGCATGCATGTTTTCCAGACGTTGTAAGAAAAAACCTGACTCAATCAATAATGGCTCCGCTTCCGCCATTTTTACATTACCATCTTTGATCTCTTCATTAATAATTGTTGCTAGTTTATTTAAGGCTGATAAACACTTTTTGCTCTCTTCCTTTAAATGACAGCCTGGAATGGTCAAAGCTTCAGGCAGTTCACCCATCTCAAAACGGTATTGCTCTGATTCACTGAAATATTGCGGGTTATTGTTGAAATACTGTTCAACAAGTTTAAGATCTTTGCTTAATTCAACAGCGCTTTCCAGCATATTTAAACATGGTGTTATGGTGGTTTGTCGCTTAATCACCCTGTTGATATGCTGATTTAGCTGTTTGACTTTTTTAAGCCAATCCTGGCTGCCTATAATACTTGCGCGTGCGCTGGAAAAATCGCGTGATATTTTCGGAAGATGGTGTGCTTCATCTAATATATAAAAACAGCTGTCAGGATCTGGTAATATAATACCCCCCCCCAACTCTAGATCAGCTAACAGTAATGCATGGTTAACAACAATAACATCTGCTTTATTGATATCATCTCGCGCGCGATGAAACGGGCACTGACGATGATTTGCCAGCGCACGTTTACAGCTAAATTTATCAGATACAATATGTTGCCATATGCGGTTTGGAATTGTTTTCGGCCAACTATCGCGATCACCTAACCATTTTCCTGACAGATAAGCCTCATTTAAATCTTTTAATAAAGCCTTATCACCTGCTTGCGGTTTTTCTTCAAAGAGGATCTGCTGGGGTGTTTCCTGTTGAGTGCTGAATAATTTGTGCTCACAACAATAACGTTGACGGCCTTTTGCCAGAGTAAATGAAAATTTATAATCACTGTGACGTAAAAAGAAGGGCAGATCTTTATTGATTAACTGCTCTTGCAGGGTGATTGTGGCTGTTGAGATAATCAGCTTTTTATTTAATCGCTGTGCAACCGGCAGGGCTGCTAGGATATAAGCTAATGATTTACCGATACCCGTGCCTGCTTCGGCAACAAGTATTCGCCTCGATTTGTCATATTCACCAGCAAGTACTTTTGCTATTTCAGCTACTAAATAGTTCTGAGCTTTACGTTTGCTGAAGTTGGGTAACGCTTGAGTAATAAGATCATAACTGCCACGGATCTGTTTTTTTAATGATTCTGAAAGCATAGTTTCCGCGCATAAAGAGAAAATTCATTGTTAGAATGAATTATATAAATATTTAGATAGACAAACCACTTAGAAATACAGAACTAAGTGATTTAGTTATAATCGAAAATTTTTATTTAGGCTGTTGCAGATATAAAACAGCTGCTTCTACACGAGATTTTATCTGCATTTTTTTTAATAAACTCTTCACGTGTACTTTTACTGTACCTTCAGAGATATGCAAATTTTCCGAAATCTCTTTATTACTATATCCTTTAGCAACTTCTTGTAATATCTGCACTTCTCGTTTAGTTAGGTTAGACAGTTTGTCGCGGATATTATCTTCCTGATCAAGTTCATTAAGATAGCTGTTTAATTTTTCACTGACTACTAATTGTCCTGCTAATACTTTAATTATATTTTCCAATAAAGATTCAGGTTCAGAATCTTTTAACAAATAGCCATCGGCTCCCTGGTTAATCATTGCAATCACATCTTGTCTATTATCACTGACCGTTAAAATTATCACTTTTGCACAGCAGCCATTTTGGCGTAATGCCTTTAAAGTCTCTAATCCGGAAATACCATGCATATTAAAGTCTAATAAAATCAGATCGGGTTGAAGTTTTTTGGCAAAACTGACCGCTTCAATACCGTTTGTCGCCTCTGCAATAATTTCAAAGCGTGCTTCAATAGATAATAATTGTTGAATGCCTTTACGCATAAGTGGGTGATCATCAACAATGATCACGCGTGTTAAATCAGACATTTTCAATTCCTTGATTAAGTAACGATTTTTTATAAGGGAAAATAAGTTTCACCTCAGTTCCTTTTACTAATGGGTTAACTGCAAGCGTGGCACCGAGTTCATCTGCACGCTGTTTCATTATCGACAGCCCATAATGGTTTTCTTTTTGTGCATTATCCTTAATTCCCCAGCCATCATCAATAATACTAATCCATACATTATTCTCATTAGTAATAATGCAGGAAACTTCAATCGAGGTGCATTGTGCATGTTTAATGGCATTAATAATGGCTTCACGAACAATTTGTAGTAAATGAATATGTTGGCTGGCATCCGTATAAAAGTGTGTTTCAAACTGTTTAATTGTAATAAGTGCAGGCGTTTGTTTTTGTAAGGTTTTTATCATAGTTATCATCGCTTCTTTAAAATTAGATTCTGGAACACTTAACCTAAATGTAGAAAGCAATGAGCGTAATTGGATATAAGCATCCGAAACAGCAACTTCAATATTGTTGATTGTTTGTTTTGCTTGCTCTTGTTGCGAGCCGCTGACTTGGCGATGTAACAGAGTGCACTGTATTTTCAAAAACGATAATGACTGCGCAATTGAGTCATGTAATTCACGTGCGATGATGCCACGCTCTTCCATTAATAATATTTTTTGTGCCTGTAAACTGTGCTCTTCCTGATATAAAGCACGAGCAACAAGTCCGGTAAAACTTTCAATAAGGCTAGTATGATCCTGCTCATGTTCACTAACCACATAGTTAAGAAAACCGTAAGGTTTAGCGTTAATAATAATAGGGATGCGTAATAGATTAGGATCAAGGCTTGCACAACCCAGCGCACTATTTACGAAGGTACCATTATTTAATTCCACACAGACTTTACGTAAGTTTGCCTGTTTACCCAGTGCATTTAGCGCGTCAAATAAGATTGGAGAGGTTAATTTAACTGTGCTTAACTGCTGTGATATCGAAAACAAAAATTCAATAGTTTGATTTGCTTTTTCAAGTGCCAGCGTTTTTTGCTTAACCTGGTTTTGCATATCCTCAATTAAGTTTTGTATCTCTTTGGACATATCATCCATGCCCTGGGAAAGTATACCTATTTCATTTTTATAATCGGGGAAGGTAACGGAAAAATTGTGTTCTTTTATCGCTTCGACATTTGTAACAAGTTTTTTTACGGGTAGTGCAATATGCTTTTTTGAATAGTAGAAAAGAAAGATACCTGCAAAGGCAATCAATAAAAATTCAACT
>NZ_CEZLMY010000015.1:19731-29146 GCF_983033635.1 Psychromonas sp.
ATCAATGGATAATGTGAAATTGTTTAATTCATTTTCAACTTGTTTAAATTTACCCTCGCTTATCTGCAGTTTTATTTTTTGCCAATCAGCTAAGAGCGTAGCACTTTGTTCGTTAAGTGATTGCGTATTAAACCAGGAAGATTGTAGTAATTTTGCCGGTGATAGCGTTTGCTCTACATCAGCTAGAATATTATGCATATCTTGTGGGTGGTAACGTGATGAGTAAATAAGTTTAAGCGTACTCATTTTCAATTCAGTCAATCTATTTATGCTATTAGTATCTGAAATATGGCTATCAAACGAGCTGAATACACTTAAGATATGTACGGCTGAGACGATAAGAATCAACAAACAGGTGTTTGTTATCACTTTTGTAACTGAATGGGAATGAAATAGTAGATTAATTTTCATGGCTATAAGAGAATATGGAAAGTGAATTTAAGTGTAACATAACGTTGATTTATCTCTAACATATGTAACAATTTATTAATACAGCTCCGAGCTTGATCTCACTAAGTTTTCTAAAAAAGATAAATATGTGAATTAAGCCGCTTAACCGGTAATAGTTTACTTGGTTAAGAAGGGTAAAGACAGAAATGTGTTTGCCTCCCGTGTTTGGAAAGGAACTTAATATGCAACAACTCATTGATAACTTCGACAGGAAGTTTGAATACTTACGCCTGTCTATTACAGATGAATGCAATTTCAAATGTAATTACTGCCTGCCCGATGGATACCAAAGGACTCAAAAAAAACAATTTCTAAGTGAATTTGAAATTGAGAATTTACTGCGCGCTTTTGCTGAGCTTGGAACTAAAAAAGTGCGAATAACGGGGGGGGAGCCAAGTTTACGCAAGGACTTTTCATCTATTATTTCAATTATATCTAATACTAAGGGGATTCAAAAAGTAGCCACAACAACCAATGGTTTTAACCTGTTTAAACAGGCGCAACAGTGGTTTGATGCCGGCCTTGACGCTATCAACGTCAGTGTTGATAGCTTAGATCCGAAAACGTTCCACCTAATTACCGGTAAAAATATTTTTCAAAAAGTGATGCAAGGTGTTTCAGCCTCTGTGGAGGTTGGTTTCAAACAAGTTAAAATTAACAGCGTATTGATGAAAGGGTTTAATGATACGGATTTAAATTTGTATCTTGATTGGATAAAAGAGCAGCCGATTCAATTACGTTTTATCGAATTGATGCAGACAGATGATAACGCTGACTTTTTTAATAAACACCATCTTTCCGGAAATTTAATTAAAGAAAATCTATTAAAAAATGGCTGGACACAAAAAGTAGGGCTTAGCCACGATGGGCCAGCACAAGTCTTTACTCATATTGATTACCAGGGTGAAATTGGTTTGATTATGCCATACAGTAAAGATTTTTGTAAAAGCTGTAACCGTTTAAGGGTCTCGTCCACAGGTCGTCTTCACCTTTGTTTGTTTGGTGAAGAGGGTGTCGATCTGCGAGATTTACTCGCCTGTGAAAATGATAAAGAAGCATTAAAATCAAGAATTTTAGCGGCTCTCTCTAATAAAAAAGTGAGTCATTATTTGCAGCAGGGGGAAGTAGGAGGAACACCTCATTTAGCCTCTATTGGTGGATAAGCCAACAATGTCAGCATTCAATATGTGGGGTAACTCCCACTCTACCAACTCAATTCTTGATATGTATCAACTCCAGTTACGCTTTACCCTAATTAGGTATATGTTATTTACTAACAATATTTAACAATTTAACTACCGCTTTTAACGTACGTATAACAAAGTGAAAATTAGGGTTCCATTGTGCAATTTAATGCCAGTAAACGAAGTTTATTTAAAGCTAAGAAAACAGTTGCGACAAACAATTTATTACCTTGGATTAAAGATATCCAAAACTTTATAAGTAACTGCAACCAATGCGGAAATTGTGTTACGGCTTGTCCAGATCAGATTATTATTAAAGGTGATGGTGGTTATCCAAAAGTTGATTTCAATTTGGGTGAATGCAGTTTTTGCGGCAAGTGTGCAGAGAGTTGTAAAGAAGAAATATTTGTAGCTACGAGTGAATCTGCTTGGAATAAAAAAGCATTTATTAATAATCAATGCTTAGCTATTGCAGATGTTTATTGTCGCAGTTGCGCTGAAAGTTGTGAGAGTCAGGCACTGACCTTTCAGCTTGGTTTAAATGCAAGACCGCAAATCGACAGCGATTTATGTAGCGGATGTGGTGCTTGTGTTTCACCTTGTCCAACGCAGGCGATTGAAATAAGGAATAATAATGAAGAATGAAGAATTACATATATCCAGCTTGATCGTACATATCAATCCTAAAAAATCATCTATTATTGAATCAAGCATCAATTTATTAGAAGGCGCTGAATTAGTAACTATTTCACCTCAAGGAAAAGCGGTTGTGGTGCTTGAAGCACCTAATCAGAGGGTGATTATGGAAATAATTGAGCATATAAATGAATTACAAGGCGTGATTAATACAGGTCTTGTTTATCATGAATTTGAACAAATAGACGCAGAAATAAGTGAGGGAGTAAAATGAAATTTACCAGACGTGAATTTATGAAAGCACAAGCGGTTGCCTCTGCAGCTGCTGTTGCTGGCATAACACTACCAGCCTCCGCCAGCAATTTAATTGCCAGCAAGGATGCCAGCAAAATCAAGTGGGACAAAGCACCTTGTCGTTTTTGTGGTACAGGCTGTAGTGTATTAGTCGGCACACAAGATGGTCGCGTTGTTGCTACACAAGGTGATCCAGACGCACCAGTAAACAAAGGCCTTAACTGTATTAAAGGTTATTTTCTATCGAAAATCATGTACGGTAAAGATCGTTTAACAACGCCTTTACTGCGAATGACGGACGGTGTTTACGATAAAGAGGGGCAGTTCGAACCAATCTCCTGGGATAGCGCTTTTGATATCATGGCTGAAAAATTTAAAGATGCCCTGAAGAAAAAAGGTCCAACCTCAGTGGGGATGTTCGGCTCTGGTCAATGGACCGTTTGGGAAGGTTATGCTGCTTCTAAATTGATGAAAGCAGGCTTCCGTACTAATAACTTAGATCCAAATGCTCGTCACTGTATGGCTTCTGCTGTTGGTGGCTTTATGCGTACCTTTGGTATTGATGAGCCGATGGGCTGTTATGATGATCTTGAAAATGCAGATGCATTTGTACTATGGGGATCAAATATGGCCGAGATGCATCCAATTCTTTGGTCGCGTCTGACGGATCGCCGTTTAAGTAATCCTGATGTGCGTGTTCATGTATTATCAACTTACACGCATCGCTCATTTGAGTTAGCAGATAACGGCATGATCTTTACGCCGCAATCTGACTTGGCAATCTTGAATTTTATCGCTAACTACATCATCCAAAACGATGCTGTCGATAAAGATTTTGTGAAGAAACATACTAACTTCCGTAAAGGTGTTACAGATATTGGTTATGGTTTAAGACCAACTCACCCACTCGAAAAAGCGGCTAAAAATCCCGGCAAAGGTGGTTCTTCAGCAATCACTTTTGAAGAGTTTGCAAAGTATGTTTCTGAATTTGATGTTGAGTACGCAGAGAAAATGTCCGGTGTACCAGCAGAAAAACTAATCCAACTTGCTAAGTTATATGCAGATCCGACTAAGAAAGTTACCTCTTATTGGACAATGGGGTTCAACCAGCATACTCGCGGTGTCTGGGCAAATAACCTGATGTATAACGTGCATCTGTTAACCGGTAAGATTTCTAAACCCGGTTCTGGTCCTTTCTCATTAACAGGTCAGCCTTCAGCTTGTGGTACAGCGCGTGAAGTAGGTACATTCTCACATCGTCTTCCTGCCGATTTAGTGGTTAAAAACCCTAAACATCGGGCTATAGCCGAGAAAATATGGAAGCTGCCTGAAGGTACCATTCCGCCTAAGCCTGGTTACCATGCTGTTCTGCAAAACCGTATGCTTAAAGACGGCAAGTTAAATGCCTACTGGGTTATGTGTAATAACAACGTTCAAGCTGGTGCAAACATTAATGAAGAAATTATTCCGGGTTACCGTAATCCTGAAAACTTCATTGTTGTTTCAGACCCTTATCCAACAGTTACTGCACAAATGGGCGATCTTATTCTACCGACTGCAATGTGGGTGGAAAAAGAGGGCGCTTACGGGAATGCTGAACGTCGTACGCAGTTCTGGTATCAGCAGGTCAAAGCTCCGGAAGGCGCACAATCTGACTTATGGCAGTTGATGGAGTTTGCTAAACGCTTCAAAATTGAAGAAGTATGGCCTGCCGATCTGATTGCTAAAATGCCTGAAGTGAAGGGCAAAACGATGTATGACGTACTTTACCGTAACGGTAATGTTGATGCATTTGGTCTTGATGAAGTGAAAGATGATCAATTAAATGATGAAGCTCGTCATTTCGGTTTTTATGTTCAAAAAGGTCTGTTTGAAGAGTATGCGACTTTCGGCCGCGGTCACGGACATGATTTAGCACCTTTTGATCAATACCATCAAGCACGCGGTTTACGCTGGCCAGTTGTCGATGGCAAAGAAACACTGTGGCGTTTCCGGGAAGGATACGACCCCTACGTCGAAAAAGGCAGTGAAGTACAGTTCTATGGAAAAAAAGATAACAAAGCAATTATTTTCGCACTACCGTACGAGCCACCTGCTGAAGTGCCGGATAAAGAATACGACTTATGGTTAAGTACTGGTCGTGTACTTGAGCATTGGCATTCAGGGTCGATGACGCGCCGTGTACCTGAGTTGTATCGCGCATTCCCGGATGCGGTGGTATTTATGCACCCAGATGATGCTAAGTCTCGAGGACTGCGCCGAGGTGATGAAATCGTACTGGCTTCACGCCGTGGTGAGTTAACTTCTCGTGTGGAAACTCGTGGTCGTAATCGCCCGCCGAAAGGTCTGGTATTTATGCCTTGGTTTGATGCAAAACAACTTGTAAATAAAATCACACTGGATGCGACGGATCCGCTTTCGAAAGAAACGGATTACAAAAAGTGTGCTGTAAAAATTACTAAAAAAGTTTAATAAAAACGTATGAGTAAACGTCCTCAGCGCAAAGTTACACGTCGCCAGTTTCTTGTTAATGCAAGCAAAGGGGCGTGTGGTGTAGGATTTATGGGATTAGGACTGGCTGGTTATTCAAATCAAAGCCAGTCATTTAACCCGCAAATGCTGCGTCCACCGGGTGCATTAGCTGAACTGGATTTTCAGTCTGCCTGTATTCGCTGTGGTTTATGTGTTGAGGCTTGTCCTTACGATATGCTGAAATTAGGAAGGTTATTTCAGCCGATAGCAACTGGAACACCTTATTTTCTGGCGCGCACAGATCCTTGTGAGATGTGTGAAGATATTCCTTGTAAAGCAGCCTGTCCGACAGGTGCGCTTGACCCGGAGCTTAACAATATCGATGACGCTAGAATGGGGTTAGCAGTGTTAATAGATCAAGAGAATTGTCTCAATTTTCAAGGTCTGCGTTGTGATGTTTGTTATCGCGTATGTCCATTGATTGATGATGCTATTACCTTAGAGATGCATCGCAACCAGAGAACTGGACATCATGCTGTATTTATTCCGACGGTGCATTCATATGTGTGTACCGGTTGCGGTAAATGTGAAGAGGCTTGTGTATTAGAAAAAGCTGCGATTAAAGTGTTGCCAATAGAGCTTGCAAAAGGCGAACTTGGAAAACATTATCGCTGGGGGTGGGAAGAGAAAGAGAAAGCAGGCTCATCGTTAATTGATGAAGTATTAGATCTGCCGGATCGCGTTCCTGAGGTACTGAAATGAAAAATAATCAGTCTTTAGGCACAGCTGCGATAAGTAAGAAAGGTTGGCTTTTAGCAAACCGCTTCTTAATACTGCGCCGGATAGTACAAGTGACGATATTAACGCTTTTTTTACTCGGCCCGTTAGCTGGAATCTGGATTATAAAAGGTAATTTAAGTTCCAGTCTGTTATTAGGCGTGGTGCCTTTTACTGACCCGTTTATGCTGTTTCAAAGTATGGCTTCCGGACATCTGCCGCTGTTTCAGGCATTTTTAGGGGCATTAATTGTAGTTCTGTTTTATGGATTAGTAGGCGGGCGGGTATTTTGTTCCTGGGTTTGTCCGGTTAATTTATTAACTGATGCGGCCGCCTGGTGCAGAAGAAAGCTGAATTTGCGCAAAGAGAAAGTAATAAGCCGTCAATGGCGCTATTGGATATTAGCAATGGTGATGATACTGCCACTTTTTACCGGGGTGATGTCATGGGAGCTGGTCAACCCGGTTTCTGCATTCAATCGCGGTCTGTTTTTTGGTATGGGGTTAGGCTGGGTCTTATTTTTAATGATCTTTCTGTTTGACCTGCTTGCTGTTGAAAACGGATGGTGCGGCCACTTGTGTCCGATGGGGGCTTTTTACTCTCTGATCAACAGAACTAGTTTAATGAAAGTGAGTGCAGTTAAACGTGATAAATGTACAGACTGCTCAGACTGTTTTGATGTTTGTCCTGAACCCGCGATTTTAAAAGGTCCGGTATATGGAAAAAAACATGAAATTGGACCTTTAGTTAAAGACTTAACTTGTACAAACTGCGGCCGTTGTGTTGATGTTTGTGCAGAAAATGTTTTTCAAATTACAACCGTTTTAAGCGGTAAGAATAGCCTAGCAAAGGGTGGAGAAATAAAATGAAAAAATTGCTAACAGCGATAGTAGCAGCAGGGATAGTAGCATTATCGGCCTCACCAGCATGGAGCACTGATACTGAGTTGGTTACTGATAATGGAGGGGTCGAGTCATTACGTGGTCATGAAGAAATTTCTGATATTAACAAATCAGAGTCGCTGAAACGTGTACCGCGAGACCAACTGCCCATTGATAGAGAATATATACAGCAACCTCCGTTAATTCCCCATACCATTCGTGGTTACCAGGTGAATTTAAATGCGAATAAGTGTCTGTCTTGCCATAGCTTTAAAAATGCGGGCGAAATGGGGGCTACAAAAATTAGTGTTACTCACTTTGAAACTCGTGACGGTACAACGTTATCAGATGTTTCACCACGTCGATATTTCTGTTTGCAGTGTCATGTAACACAAGCAGATGCTAAACCGTTGGTTGAAAATGATTTCAAACCAGTTGATTCGTTACAATAAGTCGGGAGCTTAATATTATGCTGAAACTATTGAAGCGTTTATGGTTTATTATGAAAACGCCATCATCAGCGGCATTTGGTTTAGTGCTATTTCTAGGTTTTGCTGGTGGTATCATTTTTTGGGGGGGCTTTAATACAGGTATGGAAGCAACTAATACTGAACAGTTTTGTTCAAGTTGTCACGCGCCAATTGTAAAAGAGATCCAGGAAACCATTCACTACGCTAACCGTTCCGGTGTGCGTGCTATCTGTTCTGATTGCCATGTTCCACATAACTGGACTGATAAAATTGTACGAAAAGTTCAAGCATCTAAAGAGTTAGTTGCATTTGCTATGGGGACCATTAGCACTGAAGAGAAATTTCAAGCGCGACGTGGCTATTTAGCAAATCGTGAATGGCACCGTATGAAAGAGAATAATTCTCAGGAATGTCGAAACTGTCACGAGTTTGATTTTATGGACTTCAGCGAGCAAGGAGCACGCAGTGTTAAACAACATTCAACCGCTCTAGCATCAGGCGATAAAACCTGTGTCGATTGTCATAAAGGTATAGCTCATAAACTACCTGATATGTCAGGTATAGAAGGTTGGTAAGCTAGTTGCTATACTTTCGATTAAAGGGGCATTAAGCCCCTTTTTTATATGTAAAATAAAAGGTTATTGTATTTGAAAATTGCAGGGATCGTTTTAGCGGGTGGTTTATCTACTCGAATGGGAAAAGATAAAGCACAGCTTTTATTAGCTGAGCAAACACTGTTAAGCAGGGCTGTATTGTTATTAGAGTCGGCCAGCTTGCAGAAAGTATTTGTCAGTGGCCAATATCCACTTTTTTCCTGCATCCCCGATTTGCATAAACAACTTGGTCCAATCGGTGGATTACATGCGTGTGTGGAGCATCTTTTTGGTTTATATGACGCGCTATTTATTATGCCTGTCGATATGCCTTTACTTAGCGAGATAGAATGTAAGCAACTGATCGAACAGTATGCACAGCATCCTCAGGGAGTGTTTTTTGAACAGGTCACCTTCCCCATGATCTTACCGTTAAACAAGCAACTCAAAGAATATTTATCAGAAGCGTTACTTTCACCACAGAAAAAACAGCGCTCACTGTACCGTCTTCTTAAAACACTTAAAATACAGCCTGTTAATTACCAGCAGCAGGACGATTTCCGTTTCCAGAACAATAATACGCCACAAGAATGGAAAATATGTCAGGAAATGCATTCAAAACTGTCAGACTAATATGGCATAAAATAATAAAAAGGAATATAAATGAGTCATCTATCTACAAAAGAGTTTAAACCATCAAAAATCGCAGTATTAACTGTTTCAGATACGCGTACAGAAGAAACTGACACATCAGGTGGCTATCTTGTCGATTCTTTAGAGGAAGCTGGCCATCATCTTGAAGATAAGCAGATTGTTATTGATGACCTTTATAAAATTCGCGCTATTGTTTCTAGTTGGATCGCAGATCCGAAAATAGACGCGATTTTAATCACTGGTGGAACTGGTTTTACATCTCGAGATACCACACCAGAAGCTGTTTCTGTTTTATTTGATAAACAGGTCGAGGGGTTTGGTGAGTTATTCCGCCATATCTCATATCAGGAAATTGGTTCATCAACCATTCAAAGTCGGGCCCTAGCTGGTTTTGCTAATAAAACAGTTATTTTTTGTATGCCTGGCTCGACGGGGGCATGTAAAACTGCATGGTCAAAAATTATCAAAGAGCAGATGAATTCACAGCACAAACCATGTAATTTTATGCCACATATTGGGGTTTAAAGGTATTTATATGAGTAATCAATTTACCCACATCAACCAGGATGGCAAAGCAAATATGGTTGATGTGACCGATAAGAATGTCACAGAGCGTCAGGCTATTGCACAAGCGTATGTTGAAATGTCGCCGAAAACGCTCGATTTGATTGTAAGCGGTGCTCACCATAAAGGGGATGTATTTGCTACCGCACGCATTGCCGGCATTATGGCTGCAAAAAAAACATCCGATATTATCCCGCTTTGTCATCCACTTGCATTAACAAAAGTGGAAGTTGAGTTAATAGCTGAGCCGCAATTTAACCGCGTTAGAATTAAAAGTTTATGTAAACTCTCCGGTAAAACAGGTGTTGAGATGGAAGCATTAACAGCCGCTTCTGTTGCAGCATTAACCATTTACGATATGTGTAAAGCGGTGCAAAAAGATATGGTAATCAGCCAGGTTAAATTGCTCGAGAAAACCGGCGGAAAGTCTGGTCACTTTA
>NZ_CEZLMY010000015.1:29156-36435 GCF_983033635.1 Psychromonas sp.
AGTGAAAATCACAATATAGAGATGTTATTAAGCAACCTCAAAGCGCGTGACAGCCATTGGCAAACAGTGCTTTCAAAAACAAATTTACTGGTTGCAGTTAACCAAACTATAAGCAATGAAAACAGTGCGTTGCAAAGTGGGGACGAAGTTGCATTCTTCCCGCCAGTTACTGGTGGTTAAATATGATTAAAGTGCAGACCACAGATTTTAATTTACAAGCTGAACACGATAAGTTGCGGGAAAAATCATCTGTCGGTGCAGTTGTCACTTTTAGCGGATTGGTGCGTGATATTAATCAGGGGAAAGAAGTCTCAAGTTTAACACTTGAACATTATCCTGGGATGACAGAAAAATCATTAACAAAAATTGTAGAGCAGGCTAAATCCCGTTGGAATATTATTGATTGCACTGTAATTCACCGAATAGGTGAATTAAAACTATCAGATCAAATTGTCTTTGTGGGCATTGCCAGTTTACATCGCCAGGATGCCTTTGCGGCTTGTGAATTTATTATGGATTATTTAAAAACTGAGGCGCCATTTTGGAAAAAAGAGAGTACAACTGATAATGAAAGTTATTGGGTTGATGCCCGAGAAGGTGATCTTAAGGCATTAAATAAATGGAGTAAATAATGAGGTTTTTGATTTCATTGGTGACATTATTAACAACTTTCTCTGTAGATGCTGCAATTAAAGTTGCTGTTGCCAGTAATTTCAAACATACGCTAAGTGAAATCGCCAAGCTTTATAAGCAACAAACGGGAGAGGTCATTTTAATCTCCAGTGCATCTACCGGCACCTTATATAACCAAATAAAACATGGTGCCCCTTTTGATCTGTTTTTATCCGCAGACAGTGCCCGAGCAAAACTAATCGAAGACGCAAAGCAGGGTGAAGATGGCTCGCGTTTTACCTATGCACAAGGAAAACTTGCTTTTTGGTGCCCCGAACATGCTGATGCTAGTCAAAAAACACTGCTTAATTATAATGGCCGTTTAGCAATAGCCAATCCAAAATTAGCGCCCTATGGTCTGGCTGCTAAGCAGACATTAGCTCATTTAGATTTATGGGATAAGTTTTCATATATTCAAGGTGCAAATGTTTCACAAACCTACCAATTTATCGATTCTGGAAATGTCGATGCGGGTTTTGTTGCCTATTCATTATTATTACAAAATAACGCAAGCAGCTACTATCTTATTCCCGGTGAATTATACCAACCTATTTTACAACAAGGGGTATTGTTGACCAATGCAACGGACAAAACGAAAGTTCAGGCGTTTATCAATTACTTAAAATCTGACACAGTAAAAGCGTTAATCCGCGATAAAGGTTACCTATAAGATGTTAACTACATTAGATCTCAGCGCTATTTTCTTAACCTTAAAATTAGCTGCTTTAACTACAGTTATCTTATTAATCTTATCTCCACCGCTTGCATGGTGGCTTTCTCGCAGTAAACGTTTTTATCGCCCCTTTGTTGAAGCATTAGTTGCACTACCACTTGTTTTGCCACCAACTGTATTGGGCTTTTATTTACTGCTATCTTTTTCACCAGATAGTTTCCTGGGAAGTTTTTGGTTGAGTTTAACCGGCGGCAGTTTGGCATTTTCATTTTCGGGTCTGTTAATAGCTTCAATTATTTACTCACTGCCTTTTGTTGTGCAACCACTGCAAAGCGCATTTGTTAATTTAGATAAAGACTACCTTGAAGTTGCAGCAACCCTAGGATTTAATAGTGCAGAAACATTTTATAGAGTGGTTTTTCCTATGGTTTTACCCAGTTTTATTATTGCAGGGGCATTAGGTTTTGCGCATACTATTGGAGAGTTTGGTGTGGTTTTGATGATCGGCGGTAATATACCCGGGGAAACTCAAGTATTATCGATCGCGCTTTTTGATCATGTTGAAACACTACAATATGAACAAGCACATCTGCTTTCCTTTACCCTGTTAGCTTTCTCTATGACCCTATTAATGCTCATTTATGGTGTTTTACAAAAACGTCAAAAGCGATTAAACCATGATTAAATTTGATCTGATAAAACAGCAAACTAAAACAGAACAAGCTTTATTTCACTTTCAAGGTGAGTTACATCTTAAAGGCATTTGTGCAGTCTTTGGTGACTCTGGTGCAGGTAAGACTTCTTTTATACGTGCTTTGGCTGGTTTAGATAATTCGTTTTCGGGCTTCTTAGATTTCAAAGACAAAACCTGGCTAAGTGATACGGTTTTTATTAAAACTGCACAGCGTAAAATTGGTATGGTCTTTCAAGAGCCTCGCCTGTTTCCACATTTAGACGCACTGGCTAATTTACAATTAGCCGGTAAAAAAGCAAAAAACAGTTTATACAACGTAAAACAGTTAGCTGAACAACTTGATTTTACCGATCTACTGAGTAAAAAAAGTCATCAATTATCTGGCGGACAAAAACAACGTATAGCGATTGCGCGTGCAATATTAACGGCTCCCGATCTGCTGATTATGGATGAACCTTTATCATCACTGGACCAGCATAGTCGGCAATTACTATTACCATTTATAAAAAAACTGAGCAGAGAAATTCCAATTATTTACATCACACATTCGATGCAGGAGGTTTTTTATCTTTGTCAGCAGATGGTTTTAATAAATCAGGGAACAGTTGAAGCTATCGGCTCGCCACAAGCATTATTTCTGGATCCTGATTTAAGTTTGGTAAAACATGCTCATTCAGGTTTACTATTAAATGTAGATTCACTCACCTGGGATCAACAATTTTCGCTTGTTCATGGTTTAGTTGATGGACAAGCTGTTGTTTTAGCACGAGATAAAAAACATAATGAACAAAGTTTAGAAATTAAAGTCGAAAGTAAAGATGTGATTATCGCGACAGAGCGCCTTGCATCGAGTTCTTTACAGAACTGTTTAACAGTCAAAATTGATGAGATTAAATCATTATCTGTAAATAGTGTGTTATTGACCTTAAGTACAGGCAGACAAAAGTTACTTGCCAAAATAACATTAAAATCACTTAACGAATTAAATTTGCAGAAAAACCAGTCTGTTTTTGCTTATATCAAAGCGCTCAGTATCCTGGGTGATTCACTATAAACCGTCATCAAGCAGTTTAATTGAATATTTTACTATTAGCGCTAACTCTAATCTCTGCCAGTTTAACCGGATGTGCTGCACCATTACCTTCAATTCATGATGTTGAACCGAACAATTTTACTGATCAGCAAGCACTGTTAATTGTTTCAGGCGGGGCAGATGAGACTTGTATCTCTTTCTCCTGCGCATTTATTGTTAAAGAGGTAAAAGCAAAGCCTGCATTAATAAGCAGTATTGGTGTTATGGCATTAAACAATGACTTTGTTGCTGGTGATTTCAAAGATGAATATGGCTTGCTGATTTTGCTTCTTGAAGTAACATGGGTATAAACCTTTTACACCTTCCGCTAAGCAGATAAAATATGTTGGCGAGGTTCATTCTGATGGCTGCGCTAGTCTTTACCTTACTATCACTGATAAAAGCGGGAGAGATTTAAAATATCTGCAGACAATTAAACCTGAATTAGATGTAGATAAAGTTGTTATTGAAACTGTCAGTCTGATACCTTTACTGTAAAATATTTTATATTTTTTCAGATATTTAAAAATAAGGACAGCTATGATTCGCCATGTTTTGTTAGTTCGCTTTAAAACGGATGCAACACCTCAATCTCTAGCAAGATTAGAAGCTGCATTTACCGAGATGCCTTCAAAAGTGGATGGCCTTGATGCAGTGGAGTGGGGAGAAAATAATAGCCCGGAGAATAAAAACAAAGGTTATACACATTGTATTCTAATGACTTTTGCTGATGAAAATGCACGTGACAATTATCTTCCTCATCCACTGCATAGTGCATTAAAAGAGATCTTCCGTCCGCTTCTCGATGACATTGTGGTACTGGACTACAGCGTTTAAATTTATAAGAGAAGTAGTGAGAATAGCACCTGATTTGGATTCAGATTTTTAATCGCTCAAATTAATTTATAGGTTTTGCCTTTATGTATAAATTGATCGCCATCGATATGGATGGCACCTTGCTTAACAATGATAAGCAGATCTCATCGCGTACCTTCAATACTATCCAAGTTGCCAAGTCTGCCGGCATCAAAATAGTACTCGCTTCAGGCCGTCCTTTAGAAGGTTTACGTCCACATTTAAATCATTTGGGCCTAACAAGTGATGATGATTTTGTTATCTCTTATAACGGATCCATTGTACAACGCGTTGGTAATGGTGAAGTGATTCACCAGACAACTCTGCGTGGCTCTGATGCAAAAATATTACACAAAGTAGCAAGCAAACTTGATGTTTATATTCACGCATTTTCAACCAACAAAGGCCTGATCACTCACCAGCTTAATCAATGGACTGATATCGAATCCAGGCTTAACGGTGTTCCTGTATCTGAAACTGACTTTCAGCAACTTGATGATAGTGATTCTTTAATAAAAATAATGATGGTAGCTGAAGAAACAGTTATTGATAAAGCTATAGCTAATTTACCTGCGTCACTAAAGCAGAACTATACAGTTGTCCGCAGTGCGCCGTTTTTCTTGGAATTTTTACACATCGAAAGTAATAAAGGAATCGGCGTTGCGCATTTGGCTGATATTCTGGGTCTTAGTGCAGAGCAGGTTATGTGTGTAGGCGATGCTGAAAATGATCACCATATGTTGAAGTTTGCCGGATTTTCAGTGGCAATGGATAATGCCGATCTTGATACTAAAGCATTGGCTAATTATATTGCCCCAAGCAATGATCAAGATGGTGTTGCCGTAGCGATAGAGAAATACGCGCTGCAAAAGTAAGCATACTCAAGCCAATTGGAAATGCTTAATTGTGCATTTCCAAGTGTTTTGAATACAGATTCTAGTACAGCAAACTATATAGTTTACGTCGATATTCACTGACTAAACTGGCATCTTCGATAGTTGCTAAAAGATCTAGCATAGTCTTTTTAGCTTCACCGTTTTCGTACCCTAAATCAACAACAAGAATTTTATATAGCAAGGCTAATGCTTCGCTGTTTCTATTCGCTTGGTTATATTGAATGGCGAGTTGATACTCAATCGCCATCTTATCTTGTGCGGTTTCCAGTTGTGCTTCCAACGCTGTTATTTCAGGAGTTTGTGCTGACTGAAGGGCGAGCTGCAATTGTGAAATTAAACTATGGTAGATCATATTTTGATCGACCATCGGAATAACTTCTAATATAGGTTTTGCGCTTTCATGGTCACCCAATGCAAGGTAAACCTGTGCTAAAGCAAGTTTAATCTCATTATTATGCGCATCTAATTTTGTAGCTTGGATAATAATAGTTTTTGCTTCTGATAATTTACCTTGTGCAAAAAGTGTTTGTCCTTGCTGCATTAATTCAAGTGATGGATCGGGTGTATGTTTATCAATAAACATGCGAATAAATTCTTCACTTTGCTCTCCTGCAAAGCCATCCACACCTTGACCGTCTACAAACATAAAAACACTTGGCACACTTTGTACACCAAAATGGCTGACGATCTGCTGCTCAACATCGCAGTTAATACGTGCCAATGTAAATGCCTGATTATTTTCATTATGTAATTTGTCTAAAAACGGCAACAAGGTTGCGCAAACTGAACATTGTGGCGACCAAAAAACCACCAACACGGGTTTTTCTTTTGAGCCTTCTATAATGATTTGCGGGAAAGTTGATACAGTTACGTCATAGCTATTTGCTTGCATTTTGACCTCAATTGTAATGAGCTGAAGATATTGATGTGTAGATTATCGTTTAAATAGGTGAACGCAAGCACCAATTCCATGTTTTTCCTATAAGAAGCTCAATCTATTAGCTTTATTGCTTGTTTTTAAGTGTCGGCAAAAGTAACATTGAGATTCAATAAAGAGGAGCTTTAAGATGTTAACAGGTAGTATTGTCGCACTCGTGACACCAATGGATAAAACTGGCGAAATTGATTTCCATGCTTTAAAAGAACTTGTTGAGTTTCATATAAAATCGGGCACCTCTGCAATTGTTGCTGTTGGCACAACGGGTGAATCTGCAACATTAAATGTCGATGACCACGTAAAAGTGGTTATGAAAACGCTTGAGTTTGCAGATGGACGTATTCCTGTTATTGCAGGAAATGGGGCAAATTCAACATCTGAAGCAATCTCACTCAGTAAACTTTTTGCAAATAGCGGTGTTATTGCGGGTTTAAATGTAACACCGTATTACAATAAGCCATCACAAGAAGGGCTTTATCGTCATTTTAAAGCGATTGCTGAATCTTGTGAGTTACCACAAATTTTATATAATGTTCCAGGTCGAACAGCTGTTGATATGTTACCTGAAACGGTGGCACGCCTGGCTAAAATTAAAAATATCATAGGTATTAAAGAAGCAACAGGTGATTTAAACCGACTTGCAGAAATCAAAGCGCTGGTTGCAGATGACTTTGTTTTATACAGCGGTGATGATGAAACTACATGTGATTTCATATTGCAGGGTGGGCACGGTGTTATTTCAGTGACCAGTAATGTTGCTCCGGTTGAAATGACTAAAATGTGTAATGCAGCATTAAATGGTCAAACTGATGTTGCAAAAGCTATAAACGCTCAATTGCTGCCCGTTCATCAAAAATTATTTGTTGAAGCAAATCCGATTCCCGTAAAATGGGCTTGTGCTGAGCTTGGTTTAATCCCAACGGCTGATTGCCGTTTGCCATTAACCACCTTATCTGATGAGTATACATCAGTCGTCCGTGACGCCTTAACCGAAGCTAAATTATTTTCATGATTAAATTATTTAAACAACCTGGTACAACAGTAGCCGTTATTATTGCTTTATCGTTAACGGGCTGTGCTCGCTTCGAAACACGAATGCAAGCAAATGACTCTTTTGCTTATCAAAATGCGGAATTAATTCCAGCGTATCAAACAGGCAGTTTCTCTAACGATGAAGCAAGAGTGCAATTTGATGTACCTGTTTTGACTGAGTCACAAATAGAAGCTGGTTTTTTGACTAAAGATGTTGATATTCGTCCACCTACGCAACTTATTCCAGTTATTGATGGTGTTTTATTAGAAGCAGATGAGAAGCAGCAGACTAAAATCTGGTTTAATGCTTTTAAACAAAATGATGATATTACCGTTAAGGTTTGGCAGTTGCTTGAGTCATATCTTGCTGAAAATAAAGTAGATATTATCTCTAAAGATGAGTCTTTACAGCAGCTTGAAACTGCTAAGTTCACTCAAAAAATTAATT
>NZ_CEZLMY010000015.1:36445-36920 GCF_983033635.1 Psychromonas sp.
AATTAATTTCGGTGGTTTTTTAAATAGTAATGAAGTATTAAAAGAATCAAGTTACCGTTTTAAACTTGAGAAGCAAGCAGATGGGCATAGTGTCGCTTTAAATGTTGAAGTATTAACTTATAGTGAATCTAACGAAGGGAATGTTTTAAAATTTAAGCTTTCTGATAAAAACAAAAAAAATATTGAACTTCGTTTTGTAAATAATTTATTAGAGTTTGCATACAATGTGCAGGAAGCAAATGAATTAAACGAAGTGGATTCAAAACCTTTACCAATTAAACTTGGTTTTGATGATAATCATCAGATCGCATGGGTTGTCGATACTGAGTTTTTAGTTACTTGGAGAAAGCTACCAGAACTATTAACTTTATTACATTTTGATATTGTTGAAGCTGATAAAA
This sequence comes from Psychromonas sp., assembly GCF_983033635.1. NCBI lineage: Bacteria > Pseudomonadati > Pseudomonadota > Gammaproteobacteria > Alteromonadales > Psychromonadaceae > Psychromonas > Psychromonas sp. Next base: position 36,847 of record NZ_CEZLMY010000015.1, read on the forward strand.
ACCTTGGCTATTTTTTACTTAAATTCAACACACCTGACGATGACTATTGGGCTGAAAATAATCTAAATCCTTTT
>NZ_CEZLMY010000015.1:36930-40397 GCF_983033635.1 Psychromonas sp.
AAAAATGGCGAATACTTTATTCAATTAGGTGAATTAATGGGAGGCAGTACTTCAATCTCATGGTTAGATGAAGATAAAAAACCTTTGCCGGATCAGAAAGTAACCGAGATTTATCTTAGTATTACTGAGCAGGTGCGTAATGTTTTGTTGCTAAACGATAAACAAACTAAAGCGCTTTAATCTTTCGCTTTTATTGTAAATAAAAACCAACGGGTTATTTATCTGTTGGTTTTTTTTTAGCCTCTTTTTCTTTGCTCTCATTTTCCAGTGATGCTTTCATTTTTTTTTCTTCTATTACCCGCATAACACTTTCTGGTAACTTCATTTTTGCGCTGTGTTTTAAGAGCATAATATTGCTAATAACAATACCTAGCACAAAAGCTATCAATAAAAAAAGCGCCCAACCACTCATAAATACCCCTCAATTTTTAAAGTAAAAAAAGCAGGAAATAATTCCTGCTTTGATAGTATAGCCATTCTTATCATGTTGCGCTTTGTCCAGACATCCGAGCTGGCCTCTGGATTAGCATCTTGAAGTCGATTGGTATATATGAAAGATTATGATTTAATCGATTTAATCGATTAAAGCGTAATCTTTTCTTAAAATTTCAACTATTTCAGCTTTTGGATTATCAGACAGTTTAATCTTTTCTCCGATAACTTTCTCTGCAATGCCGATATATGTTTCAGAAATTTTCATTAATACCGAAGCTGGCAGGGCATTATCACGTGCTAGCGCACTACGCTCAGCCATACGATCTTTATTTAACAGAATATCAGGATCAGGGAAATGGTTTAATAATAGTTGGCGGAAATCTTCTTTAGAGTTCTCAACAATTTTACCTTCTTTGAATGCTGCACCATCCCAAATACGAGAAGAATCAGGCGTACCCACTTCATCCATGTAGATCAGTTTTTCATTACCCGCTTTATCGTTAACATAACCAAATTCAAACTTTGTATCTACGAAGATTTGCTCAATTTTGGCTAGTTCATTACTGATAACATCAAAACCTTCTTTTAATAATTTTTCATAATGGTTGATATCATCTGCTTTACTGAAGTTAAATGCGGCAAAATTTTCTTCAATGTTTTGACGGGTGATATTGACATCATCAACCGCTGGAACACCTGGAATACCTTCGAGAATGCCTTTAGTTGAAGGGGTAATTAATAATTCAGCTAGCTTTTGATCTTTTTGTAAACCTTCTGAAATTTGAATACCGCAGAACTCACGTTCACCTTTCTCATAAGAGCGCCACATAGAGCCTGTGATATATTGACGGCAAATCGCTTCAATCATTACTGGTTTAGCTTTTTGCACAATCCAAACAAAAGGGTGTGGAATATCAAGGATATGACTATCAGCTAAACCATGCTCTTTAAATAATTTGAACCAGTGGTTGGAGATTGCATTTAAAGCCGCGCCCTTGCCGGGAACACCATTCATGCCATCTTCACCATGCCAGATACAATCAAATGCAGATATTCGATCACTGATAACCATAATAGCCAGTGGGGCATCACTAGCAACATCGTATCCTTTTTCGATGATTAAACGTTTGCTATCAGCTTCAGTTAGCCAGTAAACAGAGCGTACTTTACCGCTGTGAACAGGTTTATCTGTACGAATTGGTAAATCGTTATTAACAGCTAATACTTTATCAGCAAGACTCATAAATAATATCCTATATATAAAGCCAGATTAAACAGACCATGTCTGTAATGGAAGAGTTCTGGTCGCAAATAATAGCAGAATATTAATGACTTATCATGTCAAAAAAAATATTAACCAGCAGACAAACATACTTACTATTTATGAAAATATTCAGCTAAGCACCTTAATAAACTGCTCGCCAGCCATTGTCCCATCTATACTTTTAGATAGTTCTATTGGTGAGTGGTTTGTTCATGTTTTTATGAGGATTCAGAAGGGATGGCAATTGTGGTCGATTGAAGCAAAGGACTATACCCAAGCTACTTGAAGATGCAGATTCAGGTAGTTTGGGTATATATGAGTAATTTATTGCTCTGGCAAGTAATGGCTTAGGTTTACTGACTACGCCATTTTATTGTCTATTATAAAGCTTTAGAAATTTGAATTTCTTGTTGTTGTTCAGTTTCTTTAAATAGCACGATTGCAATAATCAAAGCGATCGCAGTAGGTAATACCCATGCCATACCAACATCAAATAAAGGAAGGAAAGAAAAAGAATCCATATTGACTCCGGCAATTTTGATGCCATCTAATAAACCAAATAGGAAAGAAACAGCTAATACAAAGCGGTGTGAATTGGTTTTACTTGCCAGCAAGTTATTACAGAATGTCAGTGCAACAAGGGCGATCGCCACAGGATAAACTGTAAATAATACTGGAACAGAAAGCGCAATCAGTTCGCTTAAACCAACATTTGTTACTAACGCACAAAGCATACAATTTCCAATAACTAATAGTCGTCGATTCCAATTTGTTTTTAATTTACATAGAAAATCTGACATGGCACTAACCAAACCAACAGCAGTAGTTAGACAGGCTAAAGCAACAACTACTGAAAGTAATACTTGGCCTGGTAATCCGAATAAAGCTTTAACATAAATAGCGATGATTTCACCGCCATTAGAAACATTTGGTGCGATTTCCTGGCTGGTTGCACCTAAGTAAAATAATGAAACGTATACAAAGGTTAAACCTATTGCTGCAATTAAACCTGCAATTGATAAGTATTTATACTGTGCAGTCTTGTCATTGATACCTTTAGATTTAACAACATTAATAATTAACATGCCGAAAACCAATGAAGCCAAGGTATCCATTGTGTTGTAGCCCTCAAGAAAACCGGTTACAAAAGGTGTTTCGAGGTAAGCACCAGTTGCAATACCAATATCTGATAGGGGGGTTAGAAAGACAGAGGTTGATAAAACGATCAAAAGAATAATCAGTAGAGGGGTAATAACCTTGCCGACAATATCTAGTAACTTACCCTCAGAGAGTGAGAGTGCACCAACAAGTGCAAAAAATAGTACCGAAAAAATGGCTAAAGTGCTAGCAGATGTGTCTGAAAGAAATGGCTTCAGTCCGATTTCAAAAGCCACTAAAGCGGTTCTCGGTGTTGCAAAACTAGGGCCTATAATAATAAACACGGCAAGTGCGAAGGAGGTTGCGACTTTAGCGGGCAGGTATTTAGCCATGCTAGTTAAGCCGCCACCAGCTTTTGCTACTGCTATCAGGGTCAATAAAGGTAAACCAACAGCTGTCAGCAGAAAACCGACCATTGCAATGGTGAAATTTTCACCAGCTAAAGCGCCTGCAATAGGGGGGAAAATAATATTACCTGCGCCTAAAAAAAAGGCAAACGTCATAAATCCTAGACCCAGCATATCAAATGTGGATAGTTCTTTTTTCATCCAGTTGTGTTCCTGTCATTTCTGTATCAGCAAACTAAATTGCTTTATGTGTTAAATAGATC
>NZ_CEZLMY010000015.1:40407-43124 GCF_983033635.1 Psychromonas sp.
ATGACAAAATGGGAACACCCGGATGTCTTGAAGCTTAAACGGCTAAAATCATCCATGGAGATAAGATTGATGGTGTTGCTGAGAAATACTTTTCCTTAAGTAAATTCGGGTACATCGTCTTATAGGCGGCAGAATAACAACATTGCAAATTTTTTTTTTGATTCAAGACAAACAGATAAAGAGTAAAAACAAAGCAAGCCATAATTTGTTAATGATAAATTATATGTAATTAGCGTCGAGAGATTACAACCACTAATCTTTACATATATGTGATTTAACATGCAGTTTATTAGGCAAGTCAGAAAAACGCAATAAATACAATAACTTAAGCACCAGGGGAGTGTTGATTACAGATATAAACAAAAATTGCTTTCTAAAGCATAAAAGATAGCTATCAAATAGATATTAACCACTATATTTATGTAGGAGTTTATTGAAAAGATCAAAAATATATTTCTATTTTTTTAAATAGGAATTAACGGGGGATTGTATGCCGAGCTTGTGCCAATACGAACTGTTACCTGGTAAAACCCATCCGATCGGTGCAACAATCGAAGAGGATGGCGTGAATTTTTGTCTCTATTGTGATGAAAGATCAACCTCTGTCGAATTGCTGCTGTTTGATCAGCATAATGCAATCGAGCCATATGAAATAATCCGCTTAGATCCTCTGATTCATCGTAGTTTTTATTTTTGGCATATTTTTGTTAAAGGTCTGCCTGAGAATACACATTATGCCTACCGTGTTGATGGCCCTTCTCAACCAGAAAATGGTTTGATTTTTGATAAACAAAAAGTTTTAATAGATCCCTATTCTAAAGGGATTAATCGTAGATTCTGGAACAGAGCAGATGCATGTAAACCGGGCAGCAATCTGCATACTTCTATGCGCAGTTGTGTAGTTAAGTTCAGTGATTATGATTGGCAAGGCGATAAACCTCTTAACCATCCGCTTAATGAGAGCATTATTTATGAGATGAATGTGGGAGGATTTACCAAATCACCGACATCCAAAGTGAAACATCCTGGTACCTATGCGGGTTTGATAGAAAAAATTCCTTATCTACAAAAATTGGGTATTACCGCTGTTGAGCTGTTACCTGTGTTTGAATTTGATGATTCGGAAGTGCGTTATGTTAACGGCAATAAATTAGTCAATTATTGGGGGTATAGCACAGTCAACTTTTTTGCACCTCATTCCGGTTACTGTATTGATGCCGAGCAAGGAAATCATCTCAATGAATTTAGAGATCTGGTAAAAGCGCTGCACAAAGCAGATATTGGTGTAATTCTTGATGTTGTTTTCAGCCACACTGACGAAGGTGATGAGCAAGGCCCGATGTTCTCATTTAAAGGCCTAGCTAATGACAGTTACTATTTTTTAGTGGATGAGCATAAAAAATCATATTTTGATTACTCCGGTTGTGGCAATACCTTTAAATGTAATCATCCCATTTGTGAAAAGTTTATTCTTGATTGTTTAGAATATTGGGTACGCGATATGCACATTGATGGCTTTCGTTTTGATGAAGGAACCATTCTGGCTCGTAGTGAAGATGGCAGCCTAGTTGCCAATCCTCCCGTTGTTTGGGGTATTGAATTATCAGAGCAATTAGCGGAGACGAAGATTATTGCTGAGGCGTGGGATGCCGGTGGAGCATATATGGTTGGCTCGTTTCCAGGCCACCGCTGGGCAGAGTGGAATGGCATTTATCGAGATGATATTCGCGATTTTGTCCGCGGCAGAGCGGGAATACTAGGGCGTGTCGCCGGACGACTTTCCGGAAGTGCTGAGATTTACCAGCATCAAAATGAACTGCCAAGTAACAGCGTCAATTTTATTAATGTACATGATGGCTTTACCCTGAATGACCTTGTTTCTTATAACCATAAGCATAATGAAGCGAATGGAGAAAATAACCGCGATGGGGTAAATGAGAACAAAAGTTGGAATTGCGGCGCTGAGGGAGCCACTGAAAATTCAAAAATAAACTTACTGAGACAACAGCAAATTAAGAACTTCGCCACTATTTTGATGTTATCTAAAGGCGTACCTATGTTTGCAGCGGGTGATGAAGTCTGCCGAACTCAAAATGGTAATAACAATGCTTATTGTCAGGATAATGAAATATCCTGGTTCAACTGGAATGGTCTAAAAACCCATAAATCGATGTTAAAGTTTTGGCAGCAACTGATCGGTTTTCGCAAACGTCATCCCCGTTTATTTCGTAATAGATATTTTGATGGCGAAATCAATAAGCGTGGATTATCGGATATATCATGGCATGGATGTGAACTCGGAAAACCCGGTTGGCATGATCCTACAGGGTTGGCATTAGCAATGACACTCGGTGCGCGAGAAGAACGAAATGACCTGCATATTATGTTTAATATGTACTGGTACCCGCTTGATTTTGACTTACCTGATGTTGATGGGAAAAAGTGGTATAGAGCCATAGATACATCATTAGCCTCACCAGACGATATCGCTGAAATTGGCAAAGAAACAGTGCATAAAAGTTCGAGTTGTAAGGTGAATGCCCGAAGTATAGTTGTTTTAGTTGCAAAATAAATAATCGTCCCGATAGAGGATCTTTAGTTCATCAGTAAGTACTGCCAGTTATGCCTGTGAATAGAAGCTGTCAGTTTTACCTGTTGTTTGTGTTGTTCGTGTTGTAAGGTGAATGCCCGCAGGATCGTTGTTTTAGTTGCAAAAT
>NZ_CEZLMY010000016.1:0-5970 GCF_983033635.1 Psychromonas sp.
CGACTAATTAACTGCCTGAACTCCAGCTGAGTGGATAATCATTAAATCGCATTATACCAATTCCACTAATTAGATGATCTATTTAGGCGCAGGATAAATGGATGAAAGCAAGGCATTGATTGCAGTAACTAGTTGTTCTAATTGCAAAATCAATAACGACGCTAGCATTCATTTTAACAAGCGTAAATGAATAGATAACTAGTGAATTTGGTATTGGTATAGTTTAACTCTCAATTTTTATCGGTTGCGCTTCTTCTGCACAATAGATTGTTTCGCCAAGTTCTATTGCAGCTGGGCCGTTTGCTGTTTCTTCGGCATAACAAGCTGCCGCTGTAAAGATCACATCAGTTGAGCTGTTTAAGGCTGTTTCAGCTGAATCTTGTACTACACCGATAATGAAACCAATCGCCACAACTTGCATTGCTATCTCATTTGGCACACCAAATAAACTACATGCCAGAGGGATTAATAACAATGAACCGCCGGCAACACCTGACGCACCGCAAGCAGAAACCGCAGCAACAACACTTAATAAAATTGCCGTGGCAATATCAAACTCAATACCAAGTGTATGTACGGCTGCCAGTGTTAGTACGGTAATAGTGATTGAAGCGCCTGCCATATTGATGGTTGCACCAAGTGGAATTGAAACCGAGTAAGTATCTTCATGAAGGTTTAGTTTTTCACACAATTCCATATTAACTGGAATATTAGCGGCAGAGCTACGCGTAAAGAACGCTGTCACACCAGATTCACGTAAACACTTAAAAATTAACGGATAAGGATTGCTTTTGGTTTTCACATAAACAATGGCAGGATTAACGACTAAGGCGATGAAAATCATACAGCCCAGTAATACAGCCAACAGATGAGAATAACCAAGTAGAGCGTCGAAACCTGTTGCTGCAAAGGTACTTGCCACTAAACCAAAGATACCAACTGGTGCGAAACGGATAACCAAGTGAACGATTTTAGTCACACCGTTAGATACATCATGTAAGACATTTTTTGTTGTGTCATTAGCATGGTGTAGTGCTAAACCTAAACCAACAGCCCAGGCTAAAATACCGATAAAGTTACCCGTAACCAGTGCATTAACAGGGTTGTCTACGAGTTTAAATAATAAAGTATTTAAAACTTCAATAATGCCTTCCGGTGGTGCTGCCTGAATGTCAGTTGCTACTAATACCAGCGTTGTCGGGAAAAAATAACTGATAATAACTGCTGTAGAAGCCGCTAATAAAGTACCAATCAGATAAAGGTTAATAATTGGTTTTAGGTTGGTATGGCTGCCTTTTTTCTGGTTAGCAATCGACGAGGCAACTAAAACAAAAACCAGTATTGGTGCAACCGCTTTTAATGCGCCGACGAATAAAGCGCCAAGAAAAGAGATTGCGTTAGCGCTACTTGGTGAAATTGAGGCTACTAAAATACCTGCAATGATACCGATAACAATTTGCACAACGAGGCTAGAGTTTAAAAAGCGTTGAAAAATAGTGGGGTTGGGATTCATATATTAAACCTGTTTTATATTATTGGGCTGCAGAGGAGATAAATCCGTTTAATCTCTCGCATGCGTTATAGCCAAAGCACTTAAAAACGCGCTTCCCTGCATTTTCAGGTGGTTTGGTTATAGTGTTTTGTCATACCATCATTGGTATTATGCATATATTGTAAATTTTTAAAGAGGAATTTGTTTTAAACTGGATCATAAAAATAAAAAATATTATCGAAGAGCTGGATTTGCCTGTTATTTTTTCCTGAACATTAATACAACGACCCCCAAAAACACCATCAGCATACCAAAGATCATATAAGAGGTGATCGGTTCATTTAATAGATACACTGCGAGTACGATGGTGAAGATGGGTCCTAAAGTGCCCACTATTCCCGTTTGCGTAGGACCAATACGATGAATTGCCTCTGAGACCATAAAGCTTGGAATAACAGTACTGAAAACTGCGAGTAGAAACACCCAAAGCCACGCTTGCCCAGTTATTTGCAGGGTAAAAAAATCAATTTGTAGTGCGCCATGGGCAAAAACTAAAACGGATGAGGCGGTCATCGCTAAACTGGTAAAAAGCAGAGAGCCGAGCTTAGCTATCATAGGTTTACTGAGAAGAACATAAAAAGAAAAGCTTAACGCAGCCCCCATCACTAAGGTTGTGCCATATAACACATCATTACCTGTCAGTTGTAACTCTTGGCCCATTACCACCCATAAGCCCAGATAAGTTATCAACAATGAAATTATTAGACGTTTAGTTAGAGGCTGCTTAAATAAAAAATAGCCGATAATGGCCACTAAGAACGGATAGGTGAACAGAGTCAAACGCTCGAGTTGTGCGCTAATATATTCCAGACCTTTTAAGTCTAATAATGAAGAAAGGTAATACCCGAGAAATCCCAGCCCTAAGACCTGTAATAAAATCGCATTGGAAAGAGCAGGAGCTGCTTGTTTTTGACGTTTAATTAACAGATGAGCCAGAATAAACAGGTAAAATGGCACTGAGATTGCCATACGTAAAACCAGCACTGAGTCGGCATCTAAACCTTGTGCATAAGCATATTTAATAAAAATTGATTTTAATGAAAATAGTAACGTACCCGTAAGAGCAAGAAAAACACCAAAATGCATGATTGAATAAACCAAATAGAGACGATAAACCCAGACTAGCCATTTTATAATAGTGAAGCAAGATGATGCTTGCTATATTATGTTTTTTTTCGTTTAGCTAACCAATGAGTAGATAAATGTCAGCTTCAAATTTTGTTTTACCCCATATTGATCCGATTGCAATCAGCATCGGCCCGTTAGATATCCGCTGGTACGGTTTAATGTATTTAGTCGGTTTTGCTTTTGCCTTTTGGATGGCTAATCGCCAATGCGACAGATCAAATGGGCTTTGGACACGAGAGCAAGCCAGTGATCTGCTTTTTTATGGTTTTATGGGGGTTATTTTAGGGGGACGTGCGGGTTATGTTTTCTTTTACCAGTTCCCGCAGTTTTTAGACAATCCACTTTATCTGTTTAGAATTTGGGAAGGTGGTATGTCCTTCCATGGAGGAGTGGTTGGTGTTGTTTCCGCCATTATCTTTTATGCGAAAAAGAACCAGCGTTCAATTTTAGCGGTTGGTGATTTTATTGTGCCGCTTTTACCCGTTGGCCTTGGCGCAGGGCGTATCGGTAACTTTATTAACTCAGAGTTGTGGGGCCGAGTGACTGACTCTCCATTTGGTATAATCTTCCCGAATGCAGGGCCACTACCTCGTCATCCTTCGCAACTTTATGAGTTTGCGTTGGAAGGGGTGTTACTGTTTATTATTCTCTTTCTGTTTATTCGCAAGCCACGCCCTAGTGGCTCTGTGGCAGGGCTATTTTTATTATGTTACGGCTCGTTCCGTATTTTTGTTGAGTTTGCCCGTGAGCCAGATGCGCACCTTGGTTTATTAAGCTTTGGACTGAGTATGGGGCAAATTTTATCATTACCGATGGTGATTGCCGGGGCTATCTTAATCGCCTATGCATATCGTTATAAAGGTCAACAGTCTCAAAAAGCTACCGGCAAAAAGGCTTAATCAAATGTAACTACTCAGGTCGTTGCCATTTAAGCTTATTTCCGCGTTGAAAAATGCTCATTTAAACGACTAAACTGCGCTTTTTCGCCTTGAACTCAGCATAAATGGCTTAGCCCTGAGCATTTACAGTCTTATTTGATAAAAGCACTTTAAATTATTGAGGTGCTGAGTAGTTACAAATCAAACATGATACGCAAACTAGCAGAAGAGATATCTTTAAGCTGTTTGCGTAAATATTAGGTGAAAAAAGATGAAACAATATTTAGATTTATGTCAGCGTATTATTGAAAATGGTGTTTGGATTGAAAATGAACGCACCCAAAAACGTTGTTTAACTGTGATTAATGCAGATCTTGAATATGATGTGAAAAACAATCAGTTCCCGATGATCACCACGCGTAAAAGCTTTTGGAAATCAGCGATTGCAGAATTTCTCGGTTATATTCGCGGTTATGATAATGCCGCTGATTTTAGAGCCTTAGGCACTAAAACCTGGGATGCGAATGCCAATCTTAATGGTGCCTGGTTAAATAATAAATACCGCAAAGGCACTGATGATATGGGCCGCGTTTATGGTGTTCAAGGGCGCTCTTGGGCAAAATCTGATGGCGGACATATCGATCAACTCAGAAAAGTGGTTGATAATCTAAAAAATGGTATTGATGATCGTGGTGAAATTATCACCTTTTATAATCCCGGTGAATTCCATATGGGCTGTTTACGTCCTTGCATGCACACGCATACTTTCTCATTAGTGGGAGATACCTTGCACCTTACCAGTTATCAGCGTTCATGTGATGTGCCGCTTGGTCTGAATTTCAACCAAGTACAGGTTTTTACTTTCTTAGCCTTGATGGCGCAAATTACCGGCAAAAAAGCGGGTACCGCTTACCACAAAATTGTAAACGCGCATATTTACGAAGACCAGTTTGAATTGATGCGTGATGTGCAGTTAAAACGACAGCCGTTTGCTTCCCCTAAATTAACCATTAACCCGAAGATTAAATCTCTTGAAGATCTGGAAACCTGGGTAACAATGGATGATTTTGAAGTGAGTGATTATCAGCACCATGATGCCATTAAATATCCGTTTTCGGTTTAATGCCTGCTGATTCCTAGAATGGAAAATGGTTTGGAACTTGCCTGCCATTAACATTTTTGTAACTTAATAAGGGCTGATTGGCCCTTTCGTTTTCTTTGTGCAAATGATGCGATATACTTTGTGCAAATTTTTATTCCGATAAAACGATTCCAATAAAGCGAGTTTTCGCTGAAACAAGAGGTTATTATTGTGCTAGAAGCTTATCGTAAACATGTCGCTGAACGTGCCGAGCAGGGTATTGTTCCACAGCCATTAAATGCAGAGCAGACTGCTGCATTAGTAGAACTATTAAAAAATCCACCGCAAGGTGAAGAAGCCTTCCTGATTGATCTCTTAGAAAACCGTATTCCTCCTGGTGTTGATGAAGCTGCTTACGTTAAAGCGGGATTTTTATCTGCTATTACAACAGGTGACGTAACATCTCCAATTGTTACACCTGAACATGCGGTTAAGTTATTAGGTACGATGCAGGGTGGTTACAATATCGAGTCTTTAGTTACGCAACTTGATAATGCCGCACTTGCTCCATTAGCAGTAAAAGCACTTTCTCATACATTATTAATGTTTGATGCATTTTATGACGTGGAAGAGAAAGCAAAAGCGGGTAATGCTTTTGCTCAAGAAGTTATTCAGTCATGGGCTGATGCACAATGGTTCTTAGAAAAACCCGCGGTTGCTGAAAAAATAACCATGACAGTATTTAAAGTGACGGGTGAAACAAATACAGATGATCTGTCTCCTGCTCCTGATGCTTGGTCGCGCCCTGATATCCCGCTACACGCTTTAGCTATGCTTAAAATTTCTCGAGAAGGAATTGAAGCGGATCAGGAAGGGGGTGTTGGTCCAATTAAACAGATTGAAGCTTTAAAAGAAAAGGGCCATCAATTAGCTTATGTTGGTGATGTTGTTGGAACGGGCTCTTCTCGTAAATCTGCAACTAACTCTGTTTTATGGTTTATGGGCAATGATATTCCATTTGTGCCGAATAAACGTGCTGGTGGTGTTTGTATCGGTAATAAAATCGCACCTATTTTCTTTAATACCATGGAAGACTCTGGTGCATTGCCAATTGAAATGGATGTCAGTGCATTAAATAGTGGTGATGTGATTGATATCTATCCACACCAAGGCGTTGTAAAAAACAATGCAACAGGTGAGGTTGTCTCAGAGTTTGCATTAAAAACCAATATTATTCTTGATGAAGTACGTGCTGGTGGCCGTATTCCACTTATTATCGGTCGTGGTTTAACTGAACGTGCGCGTAAATCGTTAGGTCTTGAAGCTTCAAC
>NZ_CEZLMY010000016.1:5980-10299 GCF_983033635.1 Psychromonas sp.
ACTGTATTCCAGCTGCCTGTAGAAGCGCAGGCTTCGACTAAAGGCTACACGCTGGCGCAAAAAATGGTTGGTAAAGCATGCGGCGCAGCAGGCGTTCGTGCCGGTCAATACTGTGAGCCGAAAATGACAACGGTTGGTTCGCAAGATACAACTGGTCCGATGACGCGTGATGAACTGAAAGATTTAGCCTGTTTAGGTTTCTCTGCTGATTTAGTAATGCAGTCTTTTTGTCATACGGGTGCATACCCTAAACCGATTGATGTTATTACCCATCACACCTTACCTGACTTTATTATGAACCGTGGTGGAGTTTCTCTTCGCCCGGGGGATGGCATAATCCACTCTTGGTTAAATCGTATGTTAGTACCTGATACGGTAGGTACAGGTGGTGATTCTCATACACGTTTCCCAATTGGTATCTCTTTCCCTGCGGGATCAGGTTTAGTTGCATTTGCAGCTGCAACGGGTGTAATGCCACTTGATATGCCTGAGTCAGTATTAGTTCGCTTTAAAGGTGAATTGCAACCTGGTATCACACTGCGTGATTTAGTTAATGCGATTCCACATCAAGCGATTAAAGACGGACACCTAACAGTTGAAAAAGCGGGCAAGGTAAATATTTTCTCCGGTCGCGTGCTTGAAATTGAAGGTCTGCCAACACTTAAAGTGGAGCAAGCATTTGAGTTATCAGACTCATCTGCAGAGCGCAGTGCCGCAGGTTGTTCAATTAAGCTTGATAAAGAGCCAATTATTGAATACTTGAATTCGAATATTGTGATGCTTAAATGGATGATCGCTGAAGGTTATGGTGATGTTCGTACAATCACCCGTCGTATCGAAGAGATGGAAGCCTGGCTGGCTAATCCAGAGTTAATGGAAGCGGATAAAGATGCTGAATATGCTGCAATTATTGAAATTGATTTAAATGAAGTAAAAGAGCCAATTGTTGCTTGTCCAAATGATCCTGATGATGTAAAACTGTTGTCAGAAGTAGCGGGTCAAAAAATAGATGAAGTCTTTATCGGTTCATGTATGACAAATATCGGTCATTTCCGTGCAGCAGGTAATCTGTTGGATAAATATAACGGTCAATTACCTACGCGTTTATGGGTTTCTCCGCCAACTAAAATGGATGCAAGCCAACTTTCTGATGAAGGTTATTACAGTATTTTTGGCAGAGTCGGTGCACGTACTGAGATGCCGGGCTGCTCACTATGCATGGGTAACCAAGCGCGTGTAGGTGATAATACAACTGTTGTTTCCACTTCAACACGTAATTTCCCGAACCGTTTAGGTAATAATGCAAATGTATATTTAAGCTCGGCAGAGTTAGCTGCGGTTGCGGCGATTGAAGGTAAATTGCCAACTGTTGCAGAATATATGAAATATGCTAAATCATTAGATGCCGTAGCAGCTGAAACTTACCGTTATTTAAATTTTGATCAAATCAAAAATTACACAGATAAAGCTGATACAATCATCTCAATTAAAGAGGCATAACACACTGCATCAATAAGATAAGTGTCATCTGTTTTATAAAAAACTGTTCTCATTTGAGAGCAGTTTTTTTTACGTAAGTGATTGATCTGTTTTATCCTAAAGCAAAAATATTTTACAAAAAGGTAACAAAACTTGAATTAGCTTGTTTTTTCACCTAATTTTGATAAAGTACATAGTAATGATAAAAAAAAGAGGCTGACTAGCAGCCCGATAAATTAGTAATAGTAACGCTATTACTTTAATCTGAATCTAATAAATGGGTGCTATTATGTTAGAAAAAAGTTTAGTTGTGGGTGAATACCACATAGATACCAGTCAAAATAGTTTAATTCATGGAAGCCGTAAGGTTTACTTAGGCCCTTTACGTACATCACTGCTACATTTTTTATGTAAAAATGTAAATACAGTGGTAACGCGTGAAGATCTTGCTCAACATGTATGGGGTCGTTTAGTGACTGACCATACTATCAATCAGCATATCTCTCAGCTTCGCAAAAGTATCGGTACATTGAGCCTGCACGGTTTAAATATCTCTACTATTCCTAAGCGTGGTTATATTGCTCGTATGGAAGGTGTTGGTATCTCAACTGAGAATCAAGTATCTCCAATTACGCAAGGTGAAAGCTCAGTTAACGCAATCAGTAATATGAAAGTATTAATTGTTGAAGCGGAAGCTGCTGAACGTATTCAACTAATAGAGCAATTGGAAAGCGTTGAAGTTGCATATGTTGAAGGTGTAGCAACAACAATTGAAGCTGAGCGCTCTGTTGCCCTGCAAGATTTTGACCTTGTTATCATTGATTCATTACTTGCAGAAAATGCAGGCATTGAATTAATCAAACGTATCCGTACAGGTCAAACTTCAGCTTCAGCTGATATCTGCATCTTAAGCGCACACTTTGATGTTCAACGTGAATTGTTAGGTCTAAACAGTTTATTGGATGTTCAAGGTTTATTATTAAAACCATTTGAAGTAAACCGTTTAAAACAGATGCTAATGGTTGCAAGCAAATCAAATGTAGTTTTAAAACCACAAGCAGCATATGAGCTTGTGCCTACAGATGTCTTAAATATCGCAGAGCAAAAGAAAGCAATTAACGAATAAGCTATTTATTGCCCCATTTTTTGGGGAAATATCTTGCAATAAAGGCTCTAGTGGAAACGCTAGCGCCTTTTTTTATTTGGCGAACGCTATTTTTTCTCCTTTATTTTTATAAATATTCTTTAAATCACTTCACTAAGGCATGGCGAGTTATCATATTAAATGAGATTTATTTACCCTAACTTATTAATAATAAAGCTCAGTAGTTCATGGGGTTAGCTGTAAAAGTATTCTATTAATCGCTTTTATTAAGAAAGTGTTTATGTTGGAAATTGTCAGTTTCTATTTTTTGCATCGGATTAAATAATAAAGATATTGATATGCACGATTAATGTTTGCTAAAATCCTTTCTCAATTCGCTAGAGATATGTGATTCTGATGGGAAATAATGTAGTAATTCTTGGCACTCAATGGGGTGACGAAGGTAAAGGTAAGGTTGTAGACCTACTTACAGACAAAGCGCAATGGGTAGTTCGCTATCAAGGTGGACACAATGCGGGTCATACACTTGTAATTGATGGAGAGGTAACAGTTCTTCATCTGATTCCATCAGGCATCCTGCGTGAAAACGTAAAATGTGTTATCGGTAATGGCGTGGTGTTAGCACCTGACGCGTTACTGAAAGAGCTTAAAATGCTTGAAGAGCGTGGTGTACCTGCTAAAGAACGCCTTTCAATCAGTGAAGGTTGTCCTCTAATTCTTCCGTACCATGTCGCACTTGATGTTGCTCGTGAAAAAGCGCGTGGCAATAAAGCTATCGGTACAACTGGTCGTGGTATCGGTCCGGCATACGAAGATAAAGTTGCTCGTCGTGGTTTACGTGTTGATGACTTATTCAACATGGAAACATTTGCTGTAAAACTTAAAGAAGTTATCGAATATCATAACTTCCAATTAGTTAACTACTACAAAGTTGAAGCGGTTAGCTATGAAGAAGTACTGAAGCAGATGCAAGATGTTGCCGATCTGCTTAAAGGTATGGTTATTGATGTAACAGATGAACTGGATAAAGCCCGTTTACGTGGTGAAAATATCTTGTTTGAAGGCGCACAAGGTACGCTACTTGATATCGACCATGGTACATACCCGTATGTAACCTCTTCAAATACAACTGCAGGTGGCGTAGCTACTGGTAGTGGTTTTGGTCCTACACATCTTGATTACGTGTTAGGTATCGTTAAAGCTTACACAACACGTGTTGGCTCGGGTCCTTTCCCAACTGAATTATACGATGGTATCGATAAATTAGATCCAGCGGGTAAACATCTTGGTACTGTAGGCCATGAATTTGGTGCTACAACAGGTCGCTTACGTCGTACTGGTTGGTTTGATGCTGTTGCAATTAAACGTGCCGTACAGCTAAACAGCATTACAGGTTTCTGCTTGACTAAACTAGATGTTTTAGACGGTTTAGAAGAGATCAAAATCTGTACTGCTTACAAAATGCCTGGTGATAAATTAGTAGATGTTCCACCAATGTCTGCCGATGGTTATGAACTTGCTGTTCCAGTTTATGAAACTATGCCAGGTTGGAGTGAAAGCTCATTTGGCGTAACATCGTTTGATGCATTACCTGAAAATGCTAAAGCATATATAAAACGCTTAGAAGAAGTGACTGGCGTGCCAATGGATATTATTTCTACTGGTCCAGATCGCAATGAAACAATGATTCAGGTTAACCCGTTTAACTAATCATTTGCGAAGCTAATCATTACTA
>NZ_CEZLMY010000016.1:10399-28655 GCF_983033635.1 Psychromonas sp.
AACTGTAGTGATTAGCAGCAATAAAGCATGATGTGTTAAAACCTAACCCGTTTAACTAATCATTTGCGAAGCTAATCATTACTAAACTGTAGTGATTAGCAGCAATAAAGCATGATGTGTTAAAACCTAACCCGTTTAATTACATCATTTGCTCAAAGCTTAATAAAAAGCCCTTATCATTGCAAAGTGATAAGGGCTTTTTTGATCTGCACTAGCAAATAGCGGCAAATGATTGAAATTGGCCGCATTACAGCGAGACTAAATAAATCTCCTTGAGCTGGTAAGACCTCTGCTCACTTACTTATCCAGCAGTTGCAAGGGAGAGGTGACAAATATAACACTGAAAATACCTGCAACCAATTGATTTATCCTTCAAAACATGAGAGCTCTACATTTTTACTCTGATATTTGTCCGCAGTGGGTACATTATCATTTTGTGATTTTAGCCACATAATGGGACCGCTCCCATTTTAATAAGTAGGTTTTCTGTTACTATTTCTCTTA
Organism: Psychromonas sp.; assembly: GCF_983033635.1. Classification (NCBI taxonomy): domain Bacteria; kingdom Pseudomonadati; phylum Pseudomonadota; class Gammaproteobacteria; order Alteromonadales; family Psychromonadaceae; genus Psychromonas; species Psychromonas sp. The sequence continues at coordinate 10,904 of NZ_CEZLMY010000016.1, forward strand.
TGGGATCGGTCCCATAGGTTAACTCTCACAACAGAAGGGATAATGAAATGAGTAAAATTGATCAGAAACAAGTTGAACGTTTAGTTGAACTTATCGGGGGGGCAGGCAATATAGCAAGTGTGAGCCATTGTTTAACGCGCTTACGTTTTGCCTTAAGTGATCCTGAATTAGCAAGTGTTAAAGAAATAGAAAAGATTCCAATGGTAAAAGGCTGTTTTACCAATGCGGGTCAGTTTCAAATCGTGATTGGAACTGAAGTTGATGAAGTCCATAAAATGTTAACTAATATAACTGGTGGCGACGGGGCCGATAAAGAAGCGACAAAAGCGGCTGCACGACAAAATATGAATCTGCTTGAGCGAAGTATTTCTCATATGGCGGAAATTTTTGTACCTCTTTTACCGGCAATTATTACGGGTGGTTTGATTCTAGGTTTTCGAAATGTTATCGGTGATATCCGCATGTTCGATGGTAAAACCTTGGTTGAAATTAGCCAGTTTTGGGCAACGGTTCACTCTTTCCTTTGGTTACTTGGTGAAGCTATCTTCCACTTCCTGCCAGTTGGTGTTTGTTGGGCGACAGTGAAAAAACTGGGAGGTACACCGATTCTCGGTATTGTGCTGGGTATTACATTGGTTTCGCCACAATTGATGAATGCTTACGGCATTGGTTCGGGAACGCCAGATGTTTGGGACTTTGGTTTCTTCGCGATGGAGAAAGTCGGTTATCAGGCGCAAGTTATCCCGGCTATCTTAGCTGGTCTGGCATTGGCGATAATTGAAACAAATCTTAAACGCATTATTCCTGCATACTTGTATTTAGTAATTGTGCCATTTGTGTCAATTATTATTGCTGTTGTACTAGCGCATTCGATTATCGGTCCATTAGGACGTGAAATCGGTAATGGTGTTGGTTATGCCGCTAAAGTTGCAATGACGGGTGATTTTGCCGTGTTAGGTTCGATGGTCTTTGGTTTCTTCTATGCGCCATTGGTTATTACCGGTATTCACCACACGACAAATGCGGTTGATTTGCAGTTAATGCAGGATATGGGTGGCACACCAATCTGGCCGCTAATTGCCTTATCTAATATTGCACAAGCTTCAGCTGTTGTTGGTATCATGTGGATTAGTAAAAAACATAACGAACGTGAAATCTCAGTACCTGCAGCAATCTCTGCTTACTTAGGTGTAACTGAGCCAGCTATGTACGGTATTAACTTAAAATATAAATTCCCTATGTTATGCGCAATGATCGGCTCTGCAGTTGCAGCTGGTATTTGTGGGATGGCGGGTGTTATGGCGAACGGGATCGGAGTAGGTGGATTACCAGGTATCTTATCGATTCAACCACAATACTGGGCAGTGTATGCACTGGCTATGTTGGCGGCAATCGCAGTGCCAATCGTATTAACAGTTATACTTCATAAGCGCGCCGAGAAAAAAGGTGAGCTTGAGCAAGCTGATATAATTGATGATGAGTTACAACCTGTAACTAACTAATTATCAATAAAATGAAATTAACCGTTGAGTATTAAGTTGTACTCAACGGTTTTTTATTAATTAAATAGTGTCCAATAGTTAATATACCAAACTACGTGAAGATATATACCCAAGCCACATTAAGATGCAGGAATCAGCCAGCCGATAAATGATGAGATTCTAGGCTGAAGGTTGATGATCTAGCATTCTAAATCAAAGCCTTCTAACAACGAAGAACATCGTTTATCGGCTTGCCCTTCGGAGTTTTGCCCGAAAGCTAGTACTGCGTTGCAACGCTTGAAAAGGGAATACCATTCTCATCATGTTACGCCTTGTTCTAGCATCCGGCGAAGCTCTGAATCTGCATCTTGAAATGCTTTGGGTATAAATTCAGAAATAAACGCGGTAAGGGTGTGTTATGTGAAATTTATGCTTTACTTTCAATTATTTTAGGGGAAAAAAAATGTTATCTGTTGTTGCTGATGTTGGTGGTACAAATATCCGACTTGCTGTTTGTGATCTTGAAACCGGGGAGTTAAGTAAATTAAGAGAATTTGCTTGTGCAGAATTTGTAACACTTGATGCTGCACTTGTTCAATACTTTGTAACATTGCAGGGTGAAGTTAAACATCTTTGTGTTGCTATTGCCTGTCCAGTTGAAGATGATCATGTCGTGATGACAAATTTAAGTTGGGAGTTTTCTAAGCAAGCACTTAAAGAGAAATTAAAGTTAGAATCTTTATATGTGATTAATGACTACACTGCAATTTCATTAGCTGTGCCATTTGTTTCTCAAGAAGAAAAAATACAAATTGGTGGTGGTGAAGCTCAAAATGATGGTGTAACAGCAGTATTTGGTCCGGGAACGGGGCTCGGTGTTTCACATATTGTTAAATCGGCGGGTAAATGGATAAGTTTAGATGGTGAAGGTGGACATGTAAGCTTTACTCCTAATACACGTGAACAAGCTGATGTTTTATTCTTTTTACAAGAGCAGTTCGGCCACGTTTCCGCAGAGCGAATTTTGTCCGGGCAAGGTTTAGTTAATGTATACCAAAGTCTTTGTACTTTATCTCAGCAGCAAGCTAACTTTGACCAACCTAAAGATGTATCTAAGGCCGCACTAGATGGTAGCTGTGATATCGCGCGCAGAAGTCTGGAAATTTTCTGCCAAGTAATGGGGAGTTTTGCAGGTAACCTTGCGTTGAATCTCGCCTGTACTGGTGGTGTTTATATCGCAGGTGGTATTGTGCCGCGCTTTGTTGATTTCTTCCAATCTAGCGAGTTCAGAAGTTTCTTTGAAGAGAAAGGGCGCTTTAAAGCTTACCTTTCATCCATTCCAACTTTTTTAATAACTCATGATAATCCTGGATTATTGGGTGCAAGTGTTTATCTTCGTCAAGAGTTAGGATCTATTAAATAATTGTGATTAGAAGTTGATTTTATAAGCAGGGTTATACCCAAGCCAGTTCAAGATGCAGGAATCTGCATCTTGACGATAATTGCTCTCACCCTCCACTTCACTCTTTACAAAAAGTGAGGGATAACCTTATAGGGCCGAGTTTTGTTGTTCGAAAATTTGTAATGCAGACAATGTTTGGCGATCAATATTAATAAAAGTGCTTATCATTGCAAAGTGATAAGCTTTTTTAGATCTGTACTATTAAATGGCGGCAATAAAAATAATGGAAATATGCCCCCTTACAGCGATAATAAACAAGTATCCTTCAGGCCGAATAAATTTATGACAAAAAAACTCACCATTCTTGATATTGCAAAGCTAGCTGGCGTTGGAAAATCGACAGTTTCCCGTGTATTGACTCATCATCCCAAAGTAAAAGCTTCCACTAGAGAAAAAGTTAAGCGGGTTATTCAAGAGTCTGGTTTTGTGCCATCGAAGTCGGCTCAAGTTATGGGCGGGGGGAGTGCCAAGGTTGTCGGAATTATTTTATCTCGTCTGGATTCTGCATCTGAAAATAAAGTCATAAGTGGTATTCTAGAAGTTATTTATGCTGCCGGTTATGATGCTCTGATTATGGAAGGACAATTTAGCGCCGCAAAAACAAATGAACATCTAGCAGTACTTCAAAAGCGCAATGTTGATGGCGTGATCTTATTTGGCTTTACTGGATGTGATCTGTCCGCAATTGAAAAGTTAGCGCATAAAGCCGTTGTTATTGCTGTTGATAGTGAGAATGTTTCATCCGTTGGTTATGATAATTATGGCATTATTGAACAGGCAATGGCTCATATTCAAGAGCTAGGAAAACAACATATCAGTTATATTGGCGTAGATCCTAAAGATAAAACGACCGGTTTAATACGCCTTAATGCATATTTGGAATATTGTAAATGTGCAAATCTAAAACCTAACTTTCAAACCGGGGAGCTTAGTCATAAAAGCGCTTATGAGCTTACTGATCTGGTCTTGACTGCTGAAACTCAAGCGATTGTTTGCGCCAGTGATACTTTGGCGATGGGGGTTGCTAAACGTTTACAAGTGCTTAATCGCAGTGATGTATTGGTTTCAGGTGTGGGAGCAACAGATTTGTTAGCATTTATTTTTCCTAATACATTCAGTATCGATCCCGGTTATTATTCAGCTGGTAAGACCTCTGCTCACTTACTTATCCAGCAGTTGCAAGGTAAATATGAAGTGACACATTTAACACAGAAAGCATCTATAACCCGTTAATTTATTAAGCAAAGCATGGTGAATCTACACTTTTGTTCTAACCTTACTAGCAGTATGACAATTCCCATTTCGTGATTTTAACCTCAAAATGGGAGCGCTCCCATTTCAATGGGTAGGTTTTCTGCTATTATAACCTTTATGGGAGCGGTCCCATTGATTAACTCTCACAACAGAAGGGATAATGAAATGAGCAAAATTGATCAGAAACAAGTTGAACGTTTGATTGAACTTATCGGGGGGGAGGGCAATATTGCAAGCGTGAGCCATTGCTTAACGCGCTTACGCTTTGCCTTAGAACATCCTGAATTAGCAAGCATTAAAGAAATTGAAAAGATTCCCATGGTAAAAGGCTGTTTTACCAATGCGGGGCAGTTTCAAATCGTGATTGGAACTGAAGTTGATGAAGTCCATAAAATGTTAACGAAGATAACAGGTGGCGGCGGGGCCGATAAAGAAGCGACAAAAGCAGCTGCACGACAGAATATGAATCTGCTTGAGCGCGGCATCTCTCATATGGCGGAAATTTTTGTACCTCTTTTACCGGCAATTATTACGGGTGGTTTGATTCTCGGATTTCGAAATGTTATCGGTGATATCCGTATGTTCGATGGCAAAACCTTGGTTGAAATCAGCCAGTTTTGGGCAACGGTCCACTCTTTCCTTTGGATACTTGGCGAAGCTATCTTCCACTTTTTGCCTGTTGGTGTCTGTTGGGCAACGGTAAGAAAACTGGGGGGCACACCGATTCTTGGTATTGTGTTGGGTATAACGCTGGTTTCACCACAATTGATGAATGCTTACGGCATTGGTTCGCAAATTCCAGATGTTTGGGATTTTGGCTTCTTCGTTATGGAAAAAGTGGGTTATCAGGCACAAGTTATTCCAGCTATTTTAGCCGGGCTTGCTTTGGCGATGATTGAAACGAATTTGAAACGTATTATTCCTGCCTATTTATATCTCGTTATTGTGCCTTTTATTTCCTTGTTGGTCGCGGTTGTTTTGGCGCATTCGATCATTGGTCCAATCGGACGTGAAATTGGTAATGGTGTTGGTTATGCCGCTAAGGTTGCCATGACAGGTGATTTTGCTGTGCTAGGTTCGATGGTTTTTGGTTTCTTTTACGCACCATTGGTTATTACCGGTATTCATCACACAACCAATGCGGTTGATTTGCAATTAATGCAGGATATTGGGGGAACACCAATCTGGCCGCTAATTGCACTGTCAAATATTGCGCAAGCTTCAGCTGTTGTCGGTATTATCTGGATTAGTAAAAAACATAATGAACGTGAAATCTCGGTACCCGCTGCAATATCGGCGTTTTTAGGCGTGACAGAGCCCGCTATGTACGGTATCAACTTGAAATATAAATTCCCTATGTTATGCGCAATGATCGGCTCTGCACTTGCAGCTGCTATTTGTGGTATTGCAGGTGTGATGGCGAACGGGATCGGTGTTGGTGGATTGCCGGGTATATTATCGATTCAGCCGCAATATTGGGCGGTGTATGCACTGGCTATGTTAGTCGCTGTAGCAGTGCCAATTGTTTTAACACTTATACTTTATAAACGCGCTCATAAGAAAGGTAATCTTGAGGAAGTTGAGTTAATTGAAGATGAGGTAGAAGCTGTAATTAAGAACTAATTTACTAACTATCAATAAAAAGATATTAGCCGTTGAGTAATAAGTTGTACTCAACGGTTTTATGAATCGAAGAAACCTAAGAGTTAATATATATGAATAAAATAGAGAAAGAATGGTGGCGCACAGCGACTATTTATCAGATTTATCCTAAAAGTTTTTGTGACAGCGGTAATAAAGGAACCGGAGATATTAAAGGTATTATATCTAAACTCGATTATCTTAAAACCTTGGGTATTGATGCCATTTGGCTTACCCCAATCTATCAATCACCAATGATTGATAATGGTTATGATATTTCCGATTATTACAATGTTAATCCCGATTTCGGCTGCATGGCTGATTTTGATCTGCTGCTGGAAATGGCACATCAAAAAGGGATCCGCATTATTCTCGATATCGTGGTTAATCATACTTCAACAGAGCATAAATGGTTCCAATCTGCTCTGGGCAATAAAGAAAGTGAATATCGAGATTATTATATCTGGAAAGATCCTGTCAATGGTCAAGCGCCGACCAACTGGGAGTCAAAGTTTGGTGGTAATGCATGGGAGTTAGATGAGAAAACTGACCAATATTACCTGCATCTTTTTGCTAAAGAACAAGCTGATTTAAACTGGGAAAACCCAAAAGTTCGTGACGAAGTAAAAGATATCATCAGCTTCTGGGCCGAAAAAGGAGTTGATGGTTTCCGTCTTGATGTCATTAACCTGATCTCGAAACAGCAAGATTATCAAAATGACTATCAAGGTGACGGGCGCCGTTTTTATACAGACGGACCTCGTGTGCATGAATACCTGCGAGAGATAAGTGACGCTGTGTTTAATAAATATGGCTCAGTAACGGTTGGAGAGATGTCTTCCACCACACTTGAACAGTGTCAGCAATATTCAGCACTGGATTCAAAAGAACTGTCTATGGTGTTCAATTTTCACCATTTAAAAGTCGATTATGTAAATGGTGAAAAATGGACGCAGGCGCCATTTGATTTTTTACAATTGAAAACAATTTTTAATCATTGGCAGCAAGGCATGTCCGGTAAAGGATGGTCTGCACTGTTCTGGTGTAACCATGATCAGCCGCGCATCGTTAGCCGTTTAGGCAATGATCAGGAGTATCGTGTTGAATCCGCTAAAATGTTGGCAACCTCTGTTCATATGATGCAGGGTACACCTTATGTTTATCAAGGTGAAGAGATTGGAATGACCAATCCTGGCTATACGTCAATTGAACAATACCGCGATCTGGAAAGTACGAATATGTATGAGATCATGCTTAATCAGCAAGGTAAAAGTGAAGAGGATGTGCTGGCTATTCTTGCCCAGAAATCACGTGACAATTCGCGATCGCCTGTACAGTGGAGCAGTGCGCCACACGGAGGTTTTACAAAAGGTATCCCCTGGCTGGAGGTGGCTAATAATTATAAACAGGTAAATGTGCAGCAGGCGCTTGAAGATGAAAATTCAGTTTTTTATTATTACAAACGTTTAATAGAGCTCCGTAAAGAAGTGGAAGTGATCACTACTGGGGATTATACCGATTTAGCACCAGAACATTCTCAACTATTTTGTTATCAGCGACGCAGTGAAGAGCAAACGCTTATCTGTATTAATAACTATTATGGCGAGCCGGTTGAATATGAACTGCCAATGAATTTAGTTATCGAACAAGGAAAATATATTCTGGGTAATTACCCTGAGTTATTAACTGATAAACCTCAACGGGTAATAAAACTAAGACCTTATGAGTGTCGTGTTTTACTGATTGAAGATCATTAATATAACGTGTTGTAGGTCGTAAAACAAAAGCCTTTAATCCCTCTCCAGTGTTAAAGGCTTTGTTTATTAAAATTTAAGATTTTCGATCCGCTGCCAGATGTGCCAAGCTAATTAAAGCTTGTTTATATTCACTCTCAGGAATTACAGCCAATGCATCAATTGCTTTGTCTGCTTCTTCAATAGCGCGCTGTTTTGTGTATTCTAATGCCTTTGTTTCATGCAGAGCTTGCATGATCTCATCAAAGTGCTCCATGCCATTGGTTTTTTCGATTGCTTCTCGAATCAGTGCTATTTGCTTTTCATTGCCATGTTGCATTGCGTAAAGCAAAGGCAGGGTAGGCTTGCCTTCTGCTAAGTCATCACCGGTGTTTTTACCCATTTCTTGTGCGTTTGAGCTGTAGTCCATTACATCATCGGTTAATTGGAAAGCTGTGCCTAAGTATTTACCGTAATTAAGCAATGCAGTCTCTATTTCCTGCGACTGTTCTCCTAATACCGCAACCAGTTGGCTTGTTGCTTCAAACAGTTTGGCTGTTTTAAAGTAGATAACATCCATATAACTTTTTTCTGTGGTATCAGGATCGTTGCAGTTCATCAGCTGTAAAACTTCACCTTCCGCAATCACATTTGTTGCAGAAGATAAAACATTCAATACTTTTAAGTTCTGCAGTTCCGTCATCATCTGAAATGAGCGTGTATGTAAGAAGTCTCCAACTAAAACGCTAGCCGCATTACCAAATAGTGCATTTGCAGTTTTTTTACCACGACGCAGATCAGATTCATCTACAACATCATCGTGTAACAGGGTTGCAGTATGGATAAATTCAATAATCGCAGCGAGTTTAGTGATTTTAGTATCATGAACATTGAGAGCTTTGGCTGCCAAGACAGTTATTAATGGACGAATACGTTTACCGCCACTATTAATAATATAAAAACCGAGTTGATTAATTAATGCGACATCAGAGTTTAATTGCTCGGTGATCAGTGCATTAACTTGCTGCATTTCAGTTATCGATATCTGCTGAATTTTTTTTATATCCATGGTCTTGAAGTTCCGAATTTTAGCACTTAAAAAAGAGGCTTTATTATTGCCGTTTATTCGCTTTATCTCAACTCTGTTACAGTCAAATTGTGTAACTAAATTTTTCTTTATTACATTCGCTATACTAGCATGGTGCGCGCAGCTAACCTTATGATATTCAATGGTATTTGTATCTTGCATTTTTTTGTCTTTTGAAGCTGAATTTAATCGTTAATATAATTGTCATGTTTTTAGTAAATATGATTGCCAATGTCTCTAATTTGCCGTAGACTCCGCCACCATTGTGATTAATAAGTGTGCTCTCGGTGCCAAGTTTCTAATGAAATAGCACGAGACGCCTGAACGGAGTAATAAACATGTACGCTGTTATCCAGAGTGGTGGCAAGCAACACCGTGTTGCTGTTGAACAAACTCTTCGTTTGGAAAAACTAGATGTTGAAGCTGGTGCAACTGTAGAATTTGATAAAGTTCTTTTAGTAGCAAATGCAGAAGACGTTAAAGTTGGTGTTCCATACGTTGAAGGAAGTAAAGTTACTGCTGAAGTAGTAGCTCACGGTCGTGGCAAGAAAGTAACAATCGTTAAGTTCCGCCGTCGTAAGCATTCGCGTAAACAAGCGGGTCATCGTCAGTGGTTTACTGAAGTTAAAATTACTGCAATTAACGCTTAATTAGGAGTTATTAAAAATGGCACATAAAAAAGCTGGTGGTAGTACTAATAACGGTCGCGATTCAGAAAGTAAACGCCTAGGTGTTAAACGTTTTGGTGGCGAATCAGTTCTAGCTGGTAATATCCTTGTTCGTCAACGTGGTACTAAATTCCACGCTGGCACTAACGTAGGTCTTGGTAAAGATCATACTCTATTCGCTAAAGCTACTGGTGTAGTTAAATTCGAACAGAAAGGTCCTAAAAACCGTAAATTCGTTAGTATCGTAGCTGAATAATCAGTTTCGACTCAGAATTAGAAAAAGCCTCGCTGATGCGGGGCTTTTTTTTTAGCTATTCATTTCTATTTGTCATAAAAAATGTGATCTATGATCAATAGAAATGAGTATAATCATTGGTATTAAAGGTTTGCCTATTTGAGGTAGGCATATTGTTTTCTTGGAGGTTGTAATGAAGTTTGTTGATGAAGCAAAAATAAAGGTTGATGCTGGAGACGGTGGCAACGGCGTTATCGGCTTCCGTACAGAAAAATATATCCCTCGTGGTGGCCCTAACGGCGGTGATGGTGGTGATGGTGGTGATGTTTATCTTGAAGCCGATGAAAACCTAAATACACTCGTCGATTTCCGTTTTGTGCGTTTTTATAATGCAGAGCGTGGCGAAAATGGTCAGACACGTGACTGTACCGGTTCACGTGGTGCAGATAAAATCATTAAAGTACCCGTTGGTACACGTTGTCGTGATGATGATACTGGTGAAGTACTTGGTGATTTAACCAAGGACGGAGAAAAACTGATGGTAGCCAAAGGTGGTTTCCACGGTCTAGGTAATGCGCGCTTTAAAACCAGTACTAACCGTGCACCTCGCCAAAAAACAGATGGCACACCGGGTGAAGTACGTAACCTGCTTTTAGAGTTATTATTACTTGCCGATGTGGGGATGTTAGGTCTGCCTAATGCTGGTAAATCTACTTTTATCCGCAGCGTTTCTGCTGCAAAACCAAAAGTAGCTGATTACCCGTTTACCACCTTGATTCCAAATCTAGGTGTGGTGAGCATGGGGCATGGACGTAGTTTTGTGATTGCAGATATTCCAGGCTTGATTGAAGGGGCATCTGATGGAGCGGGTCTTGGTACACGTTTCTTACGCCATTTAGAGCGTTGTCGAGTGCTGTTACATATGGTGGATTTACTGCCTGCTGATGGCTCAGATCCAGCTGAAAATGCAGTGGTTATTATTGATGAATTAGCTAAGCACAGTCCTAAATTGGCATCTAAACCACGTTGGTTAATCTTCAATAAAACCGATCTTCTATTAGAAGATGAAGCACAAGAAGTTATGCAGCGAGTGCAGGATGCACTTGAGTGGGATGGACCCGTTTATAAAGTTGCGGCTATCTCAAAAACAGGCACACAAGACGTTTGTCAAAATGTGGTTGATTACTTGGAAGAGTTACCGCAAGAATTCACTGCTGAAGAGCAACGTGAACAAGTTGAATTCCAGTGGGATGATTATCATGAATCAGCAATGGATGACGTTAATGAAAATTACGTTGATACTGATGATGATGATGATGATGATGACTGGGATGATCACCCTAACACTGTTTATGTGAAAGAATAATAATACTCATTTGTAAGTAATGAAACAGAGACTACTCTTATGATTATTAAAACGCTGTTTAGGTTAACCCTAAACAGCGTTTTTTGTTTTACGGGTATTCTTTTGTAGGAACTGTTTTAACTCGTTGGGGACACTGCGCCTTACTGTTTTACTTATTTATTTGGAATAATCCATATAAATACCGATGCTAGCCACAGCGTAAAGTTAATATCAAACAGTTACACTTAACATGATCTGCGTACGCTTAAGAATATTAATTTTTTTATAAAAGAACCTTTATTGAATAGGCTTTGTGTGCATATTAAAGAATGCATTCTAATATATTTCGCTGGAAGTTAAATGAATCTAAAACCACACTATCGAATCGTATTGATATATCTGCTGCTAGGAACGTTATGGATATTTTTTTCTGACTTAGTCGTAGATAATTTGTTTCAGCATAAAGAATATATTACTTTTGCACAGAACATTAAAGGATGGTTTTTTATTGTAATTACTGGGCTGCTTTTATTCTTTCTTATTAGAAAAGATGTTAATGCAAAAAAAGAAGTAAACAGTAAATTAGTTGAGAGTTACGAACAAACTATTAGCGGATGGATCCATGTTATGGATCTTCGTCATAGGGAAACGAAAGATCATACTGAACGTGTGACCAAAATGACCATTGAGCTAGCAAAACTGTCGGGCATTACTGACGAAGAAGAACTTAAGATCATCGAGCGTGGAGCAATGCTTCACGATATAGGCAAAATTGGTATACCTGATGCCATTTTAATTAAGCCCGGAAAACTAGATGAAAAAGAGTGGCTGCAAATGAAAATGCACCCAGAAATAGCAAATGATATTTTATCTAATATTGCCTTTCTAAGGCCTAGCATAGACATTCCATATTCCCATCATGAGAAGTGGGATGGTACGGGCTACCCTCTAGGCGTAAAAGGCAATGAAATACCAATAGCAGCAAGATTTTTCGCTGTTATTGATGTATGGGATGCTCTTATTCATCCTCGTATATATAAATCAGCATGGCCAGAAGAAAAGGTGCTGGAACATATTAGAGAGCAGTCAGGAATGCATTTTGATCCAAATGTCGTAACTTTATTTTTAGAAAACTATACAACGATAAAAGAAAGTTCGAAAATCCGTTGACCATTACTTTTGCTCGGGTAGCAAAAGCATCATTGTTGGTGATGTAAGGCTAGGCGTTATACTATCTTTTAAAAACAGGTTTCTAAGACGCTTAGAGGGGGAAAGTGAGCTTAGCTATAAAAGTGATTTATGTTAAAGAATAACGTTAATTTTCAGATTGTATGCAGATAAAAAGCCACTATTTGATAATATCAAAGCGTGGCTTTTTTGTAAGAGGTAGAGAATGATTGAAGAAGTAGAGCTTTATTTGCAGCAGTTACTGGTTTCATTGCATATTGGTAATTGGGTGGGAAATTTTATTGTTGTTTTAGTGCTCACCCTGCTCTTGCAGTTAATGTGGCGGGCTTTTACTAAAAAAACACAAATCGTTATCGAGCGAACAGATAATCACTGGGATGACATCCTCTGGTATTCCGTCTGGCGGCCAATGAATTGGTTAATAGCATTGATGGGTGTGTCTATGGCGCTGCGAGTTATTGCAGAAAGTGAGCAGTTACTTATCTCAAACTATCTGCCATTGGTGCAAAAAATATCCATTTTGTTACTGATTGGCTGGGCATTCTGGCGTTTAGTGCATAAAGCTGAGCAGACCTTTATTGAGCATGATGAAAAAGATACTACTACGGTAACAGCCGTTGCTAAATTAGCGAAACTGTCGGTAATGGTGATTATTTCATTGTCGGTCATTCAAACATTGGGGGTCAGTATCTCCGGGGTGCTTGCTTTTGGTGGTATGGGGGGGTTAGTTGTTGGTATGGCAGCTAAAGATCTGCTTTCCAACCTGTTTGGCGCATTGATGGTTTATATGGATAAACCCTTTAAAGTTGGGGATTGGATCCGCAGTCCTGACAAATCAATAGAAGGGACTGTGGAATCAATAGGCTGGCGTGTTACTAGAATTCGCACTTTTGATAAACGCCCGCTGTATGTGCCAAATAGTCTGTTTACCCAGATTGTTGTGGAAAATCCTTCACGGATGAGTAATCGCCGTATTAAAGAAACTTTTGGTTTGCGTTACTGTGATGTGCACTTGATTGAAGGCATTATTAAAGCTGTGCGTGAGATGTTAGAGCAGCATCCTGATATCGATCAGAAACAGACTTTAATTGTTAATTTTAACTATTTTAATAACAGCTCATTAGACTTCTTTATTTATACTTTTACCAAAACCACCAACTGGGTTTTGTTCCATGAGATTAAACAAGATGTATTATTAAAAGTTGCTAATATTGTTGAGCAGCAGCAGGCTGAGTTTGCATTCCCAACCCGCCAGTTACATATCGATTCAGCATCAATTGAAGCGCTTAAATAAGTAAGATGGCAACAAGCCCGGCTTTAGGTCAAATAAAGCTGCGCTTCTTGTTGCACATTATCTAACTCATCTAGCAGTTCTAATAGCTCAGGCTCTAATAGATCGGGACTGATTCCACGTTTTAACTCTTTTTCAATCAGCCCTGCAATTTTTTTCAGTTTAGGTACGCCACTGTAGCTGCAGCCACCATGAAATTTATGAATGATTTGTGCAAAGTGAACATTATCTATTTCGCCAGCTATCGCTTTATCTGCTTCTGTTTTGATCGTTGCAAAATCATTGATTAACATGGTCAGCATCTCTTTGGCGAGATCTTCTTTTCCCGCTGACTGTTTTAAGGCTAACTGCCAATCAAAAGAGAGGTTATTTGCCGAGGGACTGCTTTCTGCTGGTTTTTCGTTTGTTATTACCTGTGTTGTTATGTTTTCTAGCACGGGTTTATCTTGTGTCCATTTATTAATAATTCGTTGCAGTGCGATTTCATCAATTGGCTTCGCTAAACAATCATCCATGCCTTGCTGTAAAAATTGCTCTTTTTCACTGGGTAATACATGCGCGGTGACAGCAATTATCGGTGTGTTTTTGTTGGTTATATTATCTTTGATCTCTAAACAAGCACTGATGCCATCTAAAACTGGCATCTGAATATCCATAAAGATCAGATCAAATTGTCGCTCTTTTGCTTGCTCAACGGCTTGTTGGCCATCAATACATGTTGTTACATGATGCACTCTATCGGCTAACATCGCTGAAATAAGTTTTAGGTTTGCAGGATTATCATCAACGGCCATAACATTGATATCTTTTCTTACCTGAGGTGGCTGCAGGCCTAATTCGCTGATCACTGGTTTATCTGAAATAAGCGTATTGGCTAAGTTTTTATGGTTTATCGGTTTGCTTAAGCAATGGTTAATGCCCGTTGCCATCAGTGTTTCATAAATACTTGGATCACTTGAGTTGATCAATACCACTATATTGTTTGTAAATTGGCGAGCTTGCTCAATATGTTTGAAAAGAGGTTGTAAGTTTTCACAATGGCTATAGCCGATGATTATATTGTCATACTGTTTATTTAACAAACCTTCCCATTGCTGCTGTGTCTCTGCTAATGACAGCTCCGTTTTCCATTGGTTAAGCAGTTGTGAGCAGGCTCGTGCCGCATACTCATTATTTTCATAAACTAATACAGACTGCTGCTGCAGGCTTTCAATCGGTAAGCAGGAAAGCGGGCTGCGGGTATTTTTTTCTATTTCAATAGTAAACCAGAAAGTTGAGCCTTGCTTTGGAACCGATACTAAGTCAATGCTGCCATGCATCTGTTTGACCAGCTTCTGGGTGATCACAAGTCCAAGTCCTGTGCCTCCATATTGGCGAGTGATGCTGGTATCAGCCTGTCCAAAAGCTTCAAACAGGTGCGCTTGCTGTTTCTCTGAAATGCCGATGCCGGTATCTGAAATCATCATTTTTAATGTGACTTTATCATCCTCCTCGCGCATCTCTTTGATACGCTGAATTTGTACTTCGATATTCCCCTGTCGTGTAAATTTAATCGCATTGCCAATCAAATTGGTTAGAATCTGTTGTAAACGCATCGCATCACCAAATACCTCGTGTGGCACTTCGCTGTCAATCATCATACTTAGCTCAAGCCCTTTTTCATGCGCGCTTGGTGCAAGAAGGTGCATGGTCTCATCAATACAGTCGCGCAGATCAAATGGGATATGCTCAAGAGTTAATTTTCCCGCTTCAAGTTTAGAAAAATCGAGAATATCATTAATAATATTAAGTAGATTACCTGCTGAACGTTCAATGGTTTGCAGGTAATCGGCCTGGTTGCCTGTGAGCTGTGTTTTTAGTAATTGCCTCGCAAAGCCGATTACGCCATTTAAAGGTGTGCGCAATTCGTGACTCATATTGGCTAAGAACTCAGATTTAACCAGCGCTGCTTGCTGCGCTTCTTTTCTGGTGATATCCAGCTCAATATTCTGTACTTCCATTTGATCCAATGTTTCGCGTAACTCACTGGTGGCAAGGTCGATACTGTCCTGCATCTCCTCATGGTGCTTGGACATTGCCAGCGCCATTTCATTAATACCTTGTTGTAAAAGATCTATTTCGCCAGAATATTCCCCTTCAACACGGGAATTAAGGCGCCCGAGACTAATTTTTTCAACAACGGAAGCCATTTCGGAAATAGGGGCTGTTATCCGTTTTGCTTGTCTAAAAGCCAGATATAAACTGCCTAAAATACCTAATAAAACAATAGAGAAGGAGAGGGCTGTATCACGATACAGTAATAACTCAACTTCATTACTGTTCACCTCCAGCGCAACATAACCAACAATTTGTCGAGGCTGATCAAAAGTTAATTGGTATTCCAAAAAGTTAGTTTCATCGATAATTGGGCTTTGAATAATGATCGAATTTTTGTAATGAGTCACTTGGGTAATTTCTGGAATTTTTTGGCCATCTTTAATGCGCAACATCTGGAAATTTCGATGGTAATTACTGGTCACAAATAGTTTGTTTTTTGCATCAAAAATCGCGATGCTTTTAATCATCGGGCTGTTCTTACGATGTGTTGCGCTTATTAGACGTCTTAAGATGGTTCTTGTTTCATCTAAAATGCCATATTCACTAGCGATCGCTAAAGGCTCGGTAATATTAATGGCGCGATTAATCAAATAATCATTTGCTTGCTGATAACGATGAAAAGAGAAGTAACTCGCTAATAACCCGCCAATAATGATGGTAGGTAAAATCGTATAGGCAATAACTTGAGCACGAAGTCCGTATTTTGTCATAGGTAATATTTCTAAAAATTAATAAGAGGTAATGAATGATTTTATTTCGTATTGTGTGACAATGGTATTATTGATAATTGTAAGGCTATGATGGCATAGCTTCTCTCACCTGTGAATAACTTATGGCTCAGTTCTTTAAAGCATCGCGCACAAATAGTGCAAAAAACCGCATTTTAAAAAATGTACAAGTTGAAAAGTTGGATCATCAAGGTCGTGGTATCGCTTATTTTCAAAATAAACCGCTTTTTATTGATGGCGGACTTAGCGGTGAATCTCTTGATATTCAAATTTTAGAAAGTAAAAAACGTTATAGCAAAGGTTTTATTAAAAAAATCAACCTGGCTAGTGAGCTGCGTATTGAAGCAAGTTGCCCTCATTATAATGAGTGTGGTGGTTGCCATTTACAGCATCTGAACCATGAGCAGCAGATAAAAATAAAATCGGCAGGGCTAATCTCGTTATTTAAACGTTTTGCGAAACAGGCACCTTTACAGCTTGAAAATCCTATTACAGGTAAAGCTTGGGCTTATCGTCGTACCGCGCGTTTGGGTTTGCAGTTTGATAAAAAGTTAAAGCTGCTAAAAATGGGATTTCGTCGCGCATTAAGTAATGATCTTATTGAACAAAAAGTATGCCCGGTTTTAATTCCGGAATTAGAATGTTTAATTTTACCGTTAAAAACGTTATTAAATTCGCTTAAAAGTAAAATGGATTTAGGGCATATTGAGCTTATCTATGCAGATCAAGGTGTGGTGGTTTTATTACGTCATCTTAAAGCCCTACCTAAAAGAGATCTGCAACTGATTGAGCAGTTTTCCGAGTGTCATAAATTAAACTTTTTCGCACAAGACTCTAGACATTCTGTCGTTTGTTTAAGCGGAAATGATCAGCTTAGTTATCAGTTAACAGAGTGGGATTGTTCGCTTAATTTTAGCCCCACAGATTTTTTACAGGTAAACAGTAATGTTAACCAGAAAATGGTGGCACAGGCACTTAATTGGCTAGCGCTAACAAAAGATGATGTTGTTTTAGATCTGTTTTGTGGTTTAGGCAATTTCACCTTGCCGATAGCGAAAAAAGTTGCCTCTGTGGTTGGTATTGAAGGTATTCAAAAAATGGTGGATCGTGCCACTGAGAATGCCGCTATTAACAATCTGCATAATGCCACTTTTTATCAAGCGGATTTAAGTGCTGATGATGTAGATAAGCAGGTATGGGCAACACAACAATTTAATAAAGTGTTGCTTGATCCCGCCCGTGCGGGGGCATTTGACTGCATGAAATTTATAACATCGCTAAAACCATCTCATATTGTTTATGTCTCTTGTGATCCGGTGACGTTAGCACGAGATAGTCAGTTACTGCTTGAAAATGGTTATAAATTAGATAAATTAGGTTTATTAGATATGTTTCCGCAGACAAGGCATATGGAATCGATGGCACTGTTTGTCAGATAACTGCTTTTTTCTTTGCTTTAATTTCACTGTTGTAAGAGCTGTCAACTGCGCGCTTTCTCTTTGAACTTAAAGTAAATTCTTTTGTCTTGATAGCTTATCCGTT
>NZ_CEZLMY010000016.1:28665-42245 GCF_983033635.1 Psychromonas sp.
CGTTTTTCTTTTAATCGTATTTGTTTTTGTTTTTGTTTTGGAGTTTTTTTATGGTTTCAGTTCGCGATACGCATTTTTACCAAACAGCGCAAAAAGATCCTAAAAAGTGGGTGACTACCTTAGGGTTAAGTGACTCGGATCAAAAAAACTTATTAGATAATTATGAAAAGATTATTGCTTTATGCGTGCAACCTGAGCAATTACCCTTATTAGAACTGGGCACCGAGATGGTGGAAATTCTAGTGACCCTGAATATGGATATGGATACCTTAAATGCCGCGTTAATCTTTCCGTTACTGGATCATAAAATATTAACCCAAGAGCAAGTGGATCAATTGTGGGTTAAACGCATCTCCAAACTGGTTAAGGGCGCTACGGATATGGAAGGTATTCGTGCTCTGCAAAATCAGGGCTCATCAAAAATCAGTGCCTCACAAGTGGATAACTTGCGTCATATGTTATTGGCAATGGTTGAAGATGTGCGCGCGGTGGTGATTAAACTTGCAGAGCGGATCTGTTTTCTGCGCCAGGTTAAAGGAGCAGATGATGAGAAAAAGGTCCTGGTGGCACGTGAAATAGCATCAATTTATGCGCCACTTGCAAATCGCTTAGGTATTGGCCAGTTAAAGTGGGAATTAGAAGATCTTTCCTTTCGTTACCTGCAGCCTGAAATCTATAAAAAAATAGCCAGACAACTCGATGAAAAACGTATCGACCGTGAAAATTATATTCAAGAGTTTGTTGCTTGTGTAAAAAATTCACTTAAAGAGATGCAGGTAAATGGCACTGCTTATGGCCGCCCGAAACATATCTACAGTATTTATCGGAAAATGCAGAAAAAAGATCTGCAGTTTGAAGATCTTTATGATGTGCGCGCAGTGCGTGTTGTGGTTGAAAAACTGCAGGATTGTTATGCGGCATTAGGTGCAATTCATACCCAGTGGCGTCATATTCCAAGTGAGTTTGATGATTATATTGCCAACCCTAAGCCTAACGGCTATCAATCAATTCATACCGTTGTTTTAGGGGCGGAAGGTAAAGCGATTGAAGTGCAAATCCGTACGCAACAGATGCATGATGATGCAGAGCTGGGTGTGGCGGCACATTGGAAATATAAAGAAGGCACAGCTGGTGGTAAAGCCGCAGGGGGATATGAAGAGAAAATCGCTTGGCTACGTAAACTTCTGGCATGGCAGGAAGATATTTCTGATACTGATAACTTGGTTGATGAAGTGCGCAGCCAGGTATTTGATGACCGCGTGTATGTGTTTACCCCAAAAGGGGAGGTTGTTGATCTGCCAGCCGGGGCAACACCACTTGATTTTGCTTATTATATTCATAGCCAGGTTGGACATCGTTGTATTGGCGCAAAAATAGCAAACCATATTGTGCCGTTTACTTATCAGTTAAAAACGGGTGATCAAGTTGAAATTCTAACTCAAAAAGAAGCTAACCCGAGTCGAGACTGGCTCAATCCAAATTTAGGCTATATCAATGCTCCGCGTGCAAGACATAAAGTCGCAACTTGGTTTAGAAAACAGGATCGTGATAAAAATGTGCAGGCCGGACGAGAACTCTTAGAAGTTGAACTAAGCAAAGTAAAACTGAAATTGAGTGATGTATCACCTGCGATTGAACGTTTTAATGTCAGCTCTGATGATGATATTTTTGCAGGGGTAGGTAATGGTGATCTGCGTATCAACCAGTTAGTACATTTTTTAGATAATCACCATCACCAGCAAACATTGGAGCAGCAGGACTTAGCCGCTCTTGAGGCCTTGGAGAAACGTAAAAATAGTTTTACACCTAAAGCGGTCGGCAACAATATCATTATCGATGGCGTGGGTAATTTAATGCACACTATTGCGCGATGCTGTCAGCCTATTCCGGGAGAGGCTATAGAAGGTTATATAACTCAAGGGCGTGGAATTTCTGTGCATCGTAAGCAGTGTGAGCAACTTGCGGATCTGCGCGATGCGCATCCTGAGCGAATTATTGAAGCTTCATGGGGGGAGTCTCACTCTTCAGGTTATTCATTAACGCTGCGTGTTGAAGCACTGGATCGCAGTGGATTATTAAAAGATATTACAACGCTACTATCCAATGAAAAAGCAAATGTATTGGGACTTAATACTATGTCTAATATTAAAAACCAATCTGCAATTATTGATATGAACTTAGAAGTTTATAACAGTGAAGAGATCAGTAAACTATTAACCAAGTTAAAACAGTTAAAAGATGTTTCTGATGTAAGGCGTTTATAAAAAGATCTAATATAGCAGCTGAAAAATGCAGTTTTCTGCAATTTTCAGCGGCTTAGCAGTAAAGCTTATGGCACTGTTAGTGCTGATTTCTCATTAGAAAGAATAATTTCTTTTCCCTCTATCAGCTAGGATAAACGGTAATAATATTGAGTAATTTTTTTTATTTTAAAGAGAAGGGAAGTGAAAATAGGAAAAAGGTAATAGCTATCAAATTACTTATTGAGTCAATTCTTATGATAGCTAATTTATTAAGGTTCGATAATATGACTTAAATAGTACAAGTTTTTTTGCGTTGCCCCATAAAAGGTAATGGTAAACGCCCTTGCAAATATTGTTTAGCAAAGATAATGCCTGCCAGCATACTTAATATAAAGATAAAAATAGTTAATGAGCCACCAGCAAGACTTGCCATTGCCGGACCTGGGCAAAAACCTGCAACTCCCCAACCAGCGCCAAAAATAGCCGCACCAGAGATTAATTGACCATCAATTTTAGTATTGCTTGTGCAACTGAATTTTTCACCGTTTATTGCATGGCTGCGTTTTTTAATCAGCAGATGGTAGAAAGGGGTAAATACCGCCAGTGCGCCGCCCATCACAAAAGCCAGGCTAGGATCCCAGTTGCCGGTAATATTTAAAAAGCCAATCACTTTAGTCGGGGAGACCATACCTGAGATAATCATGCCTGCACCGAATAAGATGCCTGAAATTAAAGCGATAATTACTTTTAACATTACAAAGCTCCAAACTGTTGGCGAAGCAATACCACAAATGCCGCGACTGTCATAAATACACAAGTTGCAACAACGGAGCGCTTAGAAAAACGGCCCATGCCGATAATACCGTGACCACTGGTGCAGCCGTTAGCGAGGCGAGTACCAAAGCCAACTAATATCCCCGCAATAACGATGTATACGGGAGGCTGGTTGACAAGTTCAGGTAGTTCAATTGCAAATGGTATTAAAATAAACAGGCTGATAACCATACCGACAGCAAAAGCAAGCCGCCATTTGAATTCACCTTTCTGCGGGGTTAATAAACCGCCAATAATGCCACTGATGCCAGCAATTTTGCCTGCAAATAACATCAGTAAACTGGCTGACAGACCTAACAAAGCGCCACCCGCTAATGCTGACCACGGGGTAAAGTTTTCCATAGCGGACTCCAAAAGTTAATGAAAATGGGTGCTGCTTGATTGACTTATCAAGCGCTCTTGTATCTATTTATCAGCGGCTTCTGCTGGACAGAAAGCTTGCTGTAGGGCGCCCAGTAATAAACTTACTCGACCATCTGCTAATGAATAGAATACCTGCTGAGATTCTTTTCTTATTTTCACCAGCTCATGTTTTCTTAATACACCAAGGTGTTGAGAGAATGCTGACTGACTTAATTGAGTATGTTCGCGCAATTCAGAAACGCCCATTTCACCTGTCGATAATAAGCATAAAACAACCATACGATCTGCGTGGGCCATTAATTTTAGTAGTTCACTGACTTCAGCTGCTTTGTCATGGATTGTTGCTAATTTATTGTTCATTTTTCACCCTCAATTTGAATATTGAGCATATTACAGATAGTAATGATATTTATCAATCTAATTTAGTGTAATATTTATTAGACATCGCTAATTTAGTTGTTATTATATGATTCATATATCAATCATAATTTTTAAGGCAGTAAAAAATGACAATTGAAAATGGTATTAAAGTGTTAGCTGGATCAATGGTATTACTCTCAGTGGTACTAACGCAGTTTGTTCACCCCGCATTTATG
Organism: Psychromonas sp.; assembly: GCF_983033635.1. NCBI lineage: Bacteria > Pseudomonadati > Pseudomonadota > Gammaproteobacteria > Alteromonadales > Psychromonadaceae > Psychromonas > Psychromonas sp. Next base: position 32,702 of record NZ_CEZLMY010000016.1, read on the forward strand.
TGGTTAACCGTGTTTGTTGGCGCTAATTTGCTGCAGAGTGCTTTTACCGGGATCTGCCCTGCGCTGTTTTTTTTGAAAAAATGCGGATGTCAATCTGCGTCATCTGACTCAGACAAATAATATCTTCTCTACGACTTATAAATAAAACCCTGTAACAGTCTATTATTGTTACTGGTTTTTACTATTTTCAATTTTTATTTGATCCTTATATTTTTGTAACAATCTTTGGGGAAAACAATGTCTAAAAAAATATTAATTATTGGCGGTGTTGCAGGCGGCGCATCGGCAGCAGCCAGGGCACGACGTTTAGATGAGCATGCTGAAATTATTGTATTTGAGCGTGGTCCGCATATCTCATTTGCTAACTGTGGCCTGCCATATCATATTGGTGGTGAAATTGAGTTAAGAGAGAAGTTGTTATTACAAACACCGGAAAGTTTTAAAAACCGCTTTAATGTCGATATTCGTGTTCAGAATGAGGTTTTATCAATAGATAAACAAGCGCAAACGGTAATTGTTCGTGATCTTGCTACTAAGAAAGAGTACACAGAATCTTATGACGCATTGATTTTAAGCCCGGGAGCAGGCCCATTTGTACCGCCAATTTCAGGTATTCGTAACAATTTAACCTACACATTACGTAATGTGCCGGATATGGATGCGATTATTGCATCGATTGAAGTTAATAAACCGCAACATGCAACTGTGTGTGGTGGAGGTTTTATCGGTTTAGAGATGGCGGAAGCACTGCGTCACCGTAATATTAAGGTAACGATAGTTGAACTTGGACCACAAGTGATGGCACCTGTTGATATCGAAATTGCTAATGCCTTGCATGATGAGCTTGAGCAGCATGAAGTAGAATTAAAATTAGGTAAAGCATTACAGGAAGTTGCCCCATCTGATGGAGCTGATAAATCACTAACATTAATACTTAATGATGGTTCGCTTTTAGAGACTAACCTGTTAATTATGGCGGTAGGGGTTAAACCGGAAACTTCGTTAGCAAAACAAGCGGGTTTAGAGATTGGCGAACTAGGTGGCATAAAAGTGAATGAGTTTATGCAGACCAGTGATGATGCAATTTTTGCGGTAGGTGATGCAATTGAAGATCCTGAATTTGTAACTGGTGATGCGATATTAGCGCCATTAGCAGGTCCTGCAAACCGTCAGGGACGTTTAGCAGCCAATAATATTTTTGGATCAAAGGAAACGTATAAAAAAACCCAAGGTACGGCAATTTGTAAAGTATTTGATCTGGCGGTTGCATCGACTGGTTTAAATGAAAAAACACTGCTACGTAAAGCAATGCCATATCAGAAAATCTATGTGCATGCAGCAAGCCATGCTGGTTACTATCCTGGCGCGCATCCGGTGACCTTAAAACTACTGTTTAATCCTGAAACAGGTCTGATATTAGGCGCACAAGCGGTTGGTAAAGACGGTATTGATAAACGTATTGATATTATCTCTGTTGCCCAGCGTGCCGGTTTAACGGTTTATGATCTGCAGGATTTAGAATTATGTTATGCACCACCATTTGGCTCAGCCCGAGATGTTGTTAACCAAGCGGGTTTAGTGGCATCTAATGTGATGAAAGGTGATGAGGTTGTTTTCCATAGTGAAGAGCTTGAGTCGCTTTCTGATAAACAAATACTAGTGGATGTTCGCACTGAATTTGAAGTGGATAATATGGGCATGATCCACGGGGCTGTTAATATCCCTGTGGATGAGTTGCGTGCTAACTTGGCTAAGCTTGATAAAAGTAAAGAGATCTTAATTTACTGTCAAGTCGGTTTACGCGGTCATGTGGCATCACGTTTATTAACTAACTTAGGTTATAAAGTGAAAAATTTAAGCGGTGGTTTTAAGACTTGGAAACTGGCAACACGCTAACCCGTACTTTGTTTTATTAAATCCCCAAGGGAAGCTCAGCTTCCCTTTTTTGCATCTTTTTTGAGTCTCGTTCCCACGCTCAGCGTGGTAATGCTGATCACACCAGGCCAATTTATAGCAATCATACTAAATAAGTGATCAATTAAGCTGATCTAAATGTCCAATAATTGCGTTGCTTTCAATTCCAATGGCTTACAAAATCGAAGTTCTTTAGCACAGTAACGTCTACCTGAATAGTCATGCGCTTGAGCTAACGCGCTTTCGCCCCCATTGCGCCTTACAAAATAAAAATAGTGACCAAATTTATTTGGCCACTTCTATGCTCGCTTTCGGGAATAAACGAGCATAGTACGATCTACCTTTTTCGTTCAAGAAATTAAGAAAAGATGATTAGTTATGCATTTCTTTGCCGAGCGCTTGGGGACAAAAACTTTTAGATGATGCTACAAATAGATGACGATTGATTCTGTTTTGTATTGAGGAATATAAGGCGCTTCGGAGCATCGCGCCTTATATTTTTATATGATGCCTCTCAAAGGAAGACAAATTTACTTAGCCACTTCAATTGGCGTTTAATGCAATATGTTGTTACATAATGTCGGTAAAATTCGGTGCGGTAATAGCATCTGCGAAGGCATAATTATTTTTTCCTTGGCGTTTTATTTCGTACATCGCTTGGTCTGCCAATTTGACTAATTCCTGAGGACTTACTCCATGGTCAGGATATAAAGCAATACCAACGCTGGCACCAATTTTGACCTCCACGCTCTCAAGTTTATAGGGAGCTGCCACTGCTTTAATCACCTTTTCCGCTACAGTCGTAATACAGTCTTTGTCGAGGACGTCCGTAAGTAGAATCCAGAATTCGTCACCGCCAACACGCGCGACCGTATCCACCTCCCGAACACTGGAACAAAGCCGAGCTGCCGTTTCCTTTAGAACATGATCACCCGCATCATGCCCGAGAGTATCATTAACCGTCTTAAAGCCATCAATATCAACAAACAGAACTGCCACCTTTGTTTTGTTCCGCCTCGCGATCTTCAAGGCGCTCACCAGACGATCCATAGAAAGCCGCCGCATAGGTAGTCCTGTTAGAACATCATGATTAGCCATATGGAGGATGCGTTCCTCGGCATTCTTCAGGGCGGTGATATCTTCTTTAACCGCAACATAATGGCTAATCTTTCCATTCCTTTGTTTGACTGGTGCTATCGATGCAATCTCCCAAAAAAGTTCACCATTCTTTTTACGGTTATGAAACTCCCCCCGCCAAGTATCCCCAGCAGACAGCGCATTCCAAAGAGCAGCGTACTCTTTAGGGTTCGTTTCGCCAGAACGCAAAATACGAGGATTTTTTCCAATGAGTTCTTCCGAGGAATACCCCGTTTTTTCCGTAAAGGCCGGATTGACGTATCCAATAGATCCGCTTGTATCGGTAATAATTATCGATGAAGCTGACTGGTTAACTGCAAGGGAAACAATTCGAAGTTCCGATTCCAAGGCTGCGTGAGTCAGCAAGATAAGCGTTATCGTACTTCCCCCCAGGATAAATATTCCCCCCAGAAAGACTAACGACGACGAAATGCTTGGATACATAAAAGAATGTTCGAATGGGGACAGCAGTGCTATTACTCCCCGTGCCCCATGAGAAACACCAAACAAACCGTAAATAGTAGCCACGGCGAATCCAGCGGTTCGCCAAGGTGTATTTTTATCACGTACCAAGGTTAGAACAATGGCAAAGCAGATCATTACGAACGCGGTGGAAAGGACGACTATTCTGATATTCAGATTTTGATCGACATAGTTAAAATAGTAGAAAAGCGAGACGGTTATGGGGGGAAGCCCCAAATCAAGAAACAACAATGGAGGGCGACTCGTAAAAACACGAATTCCCCGTAAGATAAGCAGAAACCCGATCACATAAAGTGAATTAGCAACAACCAGTGAGATGAAATCGGGAATATTTCCACGCCCAGAGATTAAGACACTGGCGGCGGCAACACAGGACATACCCGAAGCCCAAAAACCCGCGCCGTTACGCCGAGACTGGGATCGCCACAGAGAAACCAAAGCCACAGCAGAACCAATCGAGACCAGGGCCGTTACAACTAGTAGAGTACGGTTATCTAGATCAAGCATTTTAGATCCATTCTAATAATAAATTACATTTCACTGGTGAACTTCCTTTGATCTAAACAGTAACACCATGTACGACTTTTAAAAGCAGCTGGGTATTGAAAACGACACTATTTTATCACACAAAAAAATAAAGCGCTGAAGATGAAAGTGATTTTGGGATCAGGTATTACCTTCTGCATTGCTCACTGTTCTAACTCATATTAGATCTAGACATAACTACGGCAGCACAATATGCAGATGTTGAATTGTTATTCATTGAAACTCCATCAACGGAAAATGTCTGTTTTGCTCGCTCTTGGGAGAAAGCGAGCGTAAATGGGGTAATCTCAACAGACAAATAGTGCAAAAGTTCTAAGTCGGTTTGTGCCCTTTGCGCCTTAGAAAGCTAACACGGAAACGCCCCCAAGCTATGTATGGATTCCATTGCGACTCAAGCAGTGAAAATTTAAGTTATACCCGCGCTCGCTTTTTCCCGTGTTATTCTGAGCAGGTCTTTAATTTTGAGCCTGTGGATTTTATCTGTTTTCTGAAAATTCAAAATTCAAAATTAAAGATCTGGTCCTCATTACCAAAATTAAAGATCTGGCCCTCATTACCCTCATTAGCATGCTCATTACTGCAGGCCTCTGTGGTCAGTTCATGGTGGCCTTGGTCATCTCCGTTAGCGATGGTGAAATCACTAACAAATTGGTAGCACTTATTTTTCCCTTGTTGAGCCACTTCGCTAATAGTGATAATCCCCTTATTGCCCGACTTACCATTACTCCAAGACTGTTTAGCGCCAATTTTAGGTTTTTCCATTAAACGCGCCATTGCTTCGCCATATAATTTCCGGTCTTTGTTCGAGACGCTGTTGGCATCCTTTAGGCGCAATATTTCGGTCGTGTCTTTGCCGATTTTTCCTATCAATTCAAATGGTGAATGAAGGATCCCGCCAACAAACCCAGTTAGCATGCCTTTGCTCGCATCTTTGCCCACTTGTTCGGCCTGCCCCACTAACGCTTCCGCCTTAGCGATTATTTCTGGAACCTCAATACGCAATGCTTCACTTTCAGCCAAGATCAACGGGATTTGCGGTAATGCATTAGCAATTTGTTGGTTAGTACCCGCTATTGTTTTATTGGTACTGCGCACAGTTTGATTGGTTTCATCAACTAACTTTAACAGCGCCGGAAGCTCGGCTCGCCACTCATCAGACTGCTTTAAAATTGGTTCAATAGATTGAGTGACCGTTGAGACTTCATTGATAATAATCGGCACCTGCTGATTAATCATATCAACTCTGGCTAATACCTCAGGTATCAGCTGCTGGTAACCTTTACTTTGTTCAATAATTTGCGGTACAAACTGTTTCAGCTCGGCAACCTCATTGATAATCGGCGAGACTCGTTGAGCAGTATCATCAATTTGTTCAAGTAGTGCCGGTAATTGCTGACGAAACTGGCGAATTTCAGAGGCAAAAAATACGATGGCGGCAGCCAAGGCAAGCAAACCTAAGGCAGTTAACAGTTTGATGAATCGAACAAAGGTGTCCATGAAGAATGCTATCCCTTACTATAAGTGTGCGTATATGCCAATAACCTTAACCTATTGTTTGGTTAGGGTAAGCGCTTTAGTTTATTAGTTTTACTTTGCGGAGTATAGGGCGAATAACAGGCCTTTGTTCTTAGATTCGAGTCTGATGCTTTTTCTGGCAATTAACATTATGCAAAGGGCTGTAAAGGCAGATCTTTTGATAAATAAACCGACCAACTCGGCTAGTTTATACAAAATCGATAGGATCAACGTCTATCGACCATCTCACTTTACGGCCTTCGGGGAGATTATCAAAATCGCTGAGTGCCTGCTGCAGGGTTTGCGTAATCAAAGCGCGTTGCTCACTTTGTAACAGTAGTTGAAAGCGGTATTTACCCGCCCGTCGCTCCATTGATGCGGGAATCGGCCCTAAAATAAGCAGTCGTTCGCTTATCTTATTCGCCGCAGTGATCTGCGCCAGTATCTGTTTGCACAAACCGAGAAAGTTCTCCGCTTGAGTGGCATTATCGGATTCGCAGCGCAGTAATGCTTGAAATGAACTGGGTGGTAATTGTGCTAAAACTCGCTCCTGCAGTGCATTTCTGGAAAACTCCAAATAACCATTATTGATAAGATCCTGCAGTAAACTGTGCTCTGGATGGTGCGTTTGTAAAACAACTTGCCCTTTTTTCTCTTCTCGTCCCGCGCGGCCTGCTACTTGTGTAAATAGCTGCGCTAATCGTTCACTGGCACGGTAATCATTACAAAAGAGTGCGCCATCAACATCAATTAATGCCACTAAAGTAACGTCTGGAAAATGATGCCCCTTGGCAAGCATCTGTGTGCCGAGCAGAATCTTGTATTTCCCCTTGTTAATGTCATTTAAATACTGATTAAAGCTCTCTTTTTTACGGGTATTATCACGATCAATTCGCACCGTCGGGTGATCGGGGAAAAGTGTATTCAGTGTCTCTTCTAGCTGCTCTGTGCCCACCCCGGTTGAGATTAACTGCGTTGAACCACAATCATGGCATTGATGAGGTACTGGCAGGGTAGAGGTACAGTGATGACAATGCAGATAATTTGCGGATTTATGGTATGTATAAAATGCATCACAGCGGGGGCATTTCACCAGCCATCCACATTCATGGCACATCAACACTGGTGCATAGCCGCGGCGATTTAAAAACAGAATTACCTGGTTATTTTTAGCGAGGTGTTTTCCCATCAGTTCAATCAGTTGTGGTGATAAACCTGATTTAAGCGGTAAGCCGGCTAAATTAATCAAACTGCTGGCCGGTGGTTTGGCATTACCTGCACGCTGCGTGAGATGCAGGTGCTGATATTTTCCCTGCAGGGCATTATGCAGGGTTTCCAGAGAGGGGGTTGCTGAGCCTAAAACAATCGGGATCTTTTGTTGAAATGCGCGTTTTATGGCAAAGTCCCGGGCATGATAACGAAAACCATCCTGCTGCTTAAAAGAGCCATCGTGCTCTTCATCAATAATGATTAACCCTAAGTTTTTAAAATCACTAAAAACGGCACTGCGCGTGCCGATAATAATTGCTCCGCTACCTTGCTTGGCATGTAACCAGGTATCTAACTGTTCACGCGAGTTTAACCCGGAGTGCTTTAGGTAAGTGGGCACATTAAAGCGCGCCTGAAAACGTTGTACGGTTTGCGGGGTCAAACCAATTTCCGGCACTATCACTAATATTTGCTTACCTGCTTGCAGAATAGGTTTTAATATATTGAGATAAACCTCGGTTTTACCACTGCCAGTAATACCTTCCAATAAAAAACAGTTAAATGCATCAGTTTGCTGGGTAACGCTGGTAATCGCAATCGCCTGTTCGGCAGTTAATGTTGGTTTTTGTGTGCTTTCTGAAAAGGAGTCTGACCAGTTTAGATTGCAATCTGGTTGTAACTCAACTGCTTCGATTAAACCTTTTTCTTGTAATGTTTTCAGTGTCGGGCGGCTAACATCCTGCGCTTTTAACTGCTCTGTAGCTAATGCAGATGCTTGTAACAAAGAGAGAGCCTGTTGCTGTTTTTTCGCGTTTTTAAAATCATCTAAATTAAAGTCGTTTCCCGACAGTTGCCAATGTTCACAGCCCTTGAAGTTTGCTTCTTTACCCTGGCGCAATAGGCTTGGAATCGCCTGCTGAAATACATCACCAAAAGGATGCTGGTAATAAAAAGCAGCCCAGCGCAAAAGCGACCAGAGGTTGCTATCTAATAACGGTGTCTGATCAATTAACTGGGTGATATTTTTTAACTTATCCAATGCATAATCGCAGTGAGGGTTCACTTCGCAAATTACCCCGATCATCTGCCTTTTTCCACCAAAAGGAACACGCACACGACAGCCAACCAGGTTATTTATATCTGTTTTAAGCAGATAACCGGGCAGTAAATAATCGAACTGTTTATGCAGTGGGATCGCCAGCGCGATGCGACAAATAATAGGTTGGGTCATAAACTCAATTAGCTAATAATAAAAAATCTATTGTAACGCTTTTTAAAGTGAGCGACTTAAATAAATACAGGTAAAGAAGTAAGGGATTTTTTCCATAAAAGGGGGCTGATATTATTTTTTAGATCTGATTTGCTATTTCTATCATAAATATTGAAATGGTGTAGTGAATATTGCCTTTTACCTGTTGAGGCAAAAGGCAATGTTTTATCCGACTCTATTAATCAGCCCAAATTTCATTTACATATTCAGGATGATCAACAAAAGGGTTACGGTTACCCTGATACTGAGCTGCTGCATTATTACGATCAATCTCTTTCTGGCTTACCGGATCATTTGTGCTCCAGGTTTTTAACATAGCAATGACCCAAGGTTCAAACACCTGATCACCGCTACCATCTAACACGGCATTAGCGTTGTCCGAGTTGAGCGCCCATGAGCCTGCGATATCTTGATAACGCGTTGCCATATAAAAATGGGCTCTTGCAAAATCGCCTTTAAATTCATCGATCGGTTCAAAGACAGTTCCTGTATAGCCTAGGCCAGATCTTGCTGGACCTAATTTGCTTCCGTTTGTTGATGTGGTAGTGGCCGTGCCAACCTCACCATACGGATAGTTACTACGGTAACTGTTTACCTTACCATCAGTTGCGAAAATATGATGAACATCGGTATACATAGGAGAAGCATCGTCAAACCAGCTTTTTGGGAAAGAGTGTTCGCGGTTATAACAGTCGCCTTCACTGCTGTAATTACCGCATTGCTTAGTTACCGGCGTGAAGTTGTAACTATCTGAAGCAGAGGAGTTTTCAGAGTACATATCTAAGATAGAACCATCCTGTTCATAATATATATCTAATGAGTAAGTACTCATAAAGGTCCATAAATCACCGTAGCTTTTCGCAGTATGATCCTTAATGATATTATAAAGCGCAGTTTTTAACTCAAAAGCGGTTTTGTCCGTTGCAGCACTATAATATGTCGCTATCTCAGCTGGGGTAAGAGCAACAACAGGGATCGTAGTAACTGGATCGGTAGGTTCAACTGGATCTGTTGGGGTAGTTCCAGCCTTCTCCGTGAAGGTCAAATTATCAATATAAACAATTTCAGAACCATCAAAATCACCATCATCGTAAAAACGCGCACCAATTTCAATATCCTTAGTTTCAGTAGCAGTATATTCTTCGCTAACTTCTTGCCATTGATTAATGAGATTCTTATCTGAATAGCCTTTATAAGTAGCTAGATAAATGCGAGCTTTCTGGAAGCCTTCGGTGTGATAAATAGACATAGAGAGGGTATATGTTTTACCCGCTACCACATTGACGCTTTGACGGAAATCGGTATCACCTTGAGTGCCGGTATTAACTGTAATCGCTACAGAATTTAAACCAGTTTTAAAAATAGTACTATCTTGCAGCACTTCTATTCCACTATCAATGAGTGTCCAACCAGTGGGTTTTGCATCAGTCCAACTTTCAAAATCGCCATTAACAGCTAAATTGGTTGGCT
>NZ_CEZLMY010000016.1:42345-43078 GCF_983033635.1 Psychromonas sp.
CGACTGGATCTGTTGGCTCAACTGGATCTGTTGGCTCGACTGGATCTGTTGGCTCAACTGGATCTGTTGGCTCGACTGGATCTGTTGGCTCGACTGGATCTGTTGGCTCAACTGGATCTGTTGGCTCAACTGGATCTGTTGGCTCGACCGGATCTGTTGGCTCAACTGGATCTGTTGGCTCGACTGGATCGGTTGGCTCAACTGGTTCCGTTGGGGTAGTTTCAGTCTTCTCCGAGAAGGTCAAATTATCGATATATACGATTTCTGAATCTTCAAATCCTGTTATATCGTAAAAACGCGCACCAATTTCAATGCTCTTAGTTTCTGAAGCGGTATAATCAGTGCTGACTTCCTGCCATTGATTAATTAACTCTGGAGCTGAATAACCTTGATAAGTATCTAGATAAACACGTGCTTTCTGGAAGCCTTTGGTATGATAAATTGACATAGACAGAGTATATGTTTTACCTGCTACCACATCGACGCTTTGACGGAAATCGGTAGCACCTTGATCGCCAGTCGTCACTGTAATTGCTGCAGAATTTAAGCCAGTTTTAAAAACAGTACTATCTTGTAGTACTGTGATCCCATCGTCAATGGTTGTCCAACCGGTGGGTTTGCCATCAGTCCAACTTTCAAAATCACCATTAACTAAATTGTTTGCTACAGGCGTTTCCGGCGTCGTCGGTGTTTCCGGTGTCGTCGGTGTTTCCGGTGTCGTCGGTGTTTCCGG
>NZ_CEZLMY010000017.1:0-5438 GCF_983033635.1 Psychromonas sp.
GTTTATACGTAGGGAAGTTAAGCGAATTTAGTCAAAATACTCAGACAGAATAAACGAGACTATTTTTTCAATCAAACAATATTAGCAAAATAATGCTTTCATACTAAAAACATACGTTTATTCCAGCAGTTATCTTGGCTTTTTAGATGAATTAACGAGTTACACGCCCAACCACATAACTATCTGATACAACAGCAGCTGCAGGCTCTAGATCTCCTGAATTTGGACTCGCGTGACTGCAACGATCTAGCTTAGTTCCAACACCAAATTTCCAGGCAGATTTAAATCATTTCATTTGATATAGGCTGCAAAATCATTTACTTTCTTTATGCTACTTTTAACTGCACTGAGTTGAAAATAATTTATCTTTTGGAAAATCATCTATGAAATATATCGGCGCACATGTAAGTGCTTCAGGAGGTGTTTTTAATGCACCTAAAAATGCACATAATATTGGTGCAACTGCCTTTGCACTGTTTACAAAAAACCAGCGTCGCTGGGAAGCTAAAGCGCTTGATGAAGATACTATTCGTAAATTTAAAACAGCTTGTATTCACTATAATTTCAGCGCCGAACAGATCTTGCCGCACGATTCATACCTTATTAATCTCGGACATCCTGAACTAGAAGCATTGCAGAAATCCAGAGATGCATTTTTAGATGAGATGCAACGTTGTCAGCAACTCGGTTTGACGCTATTAAATTTTCACCCTGGCAGCCATCTAAAAAAAATTAACGAACATGATTGTTTATTACGCGTTGCAGAGTCAATTAACTGGGCGTTGCAGCAGACAACATCAGTTAAAGCGGTTATTGAAAATACTGCCGGGCAAGGAACTAATTTAGGTTATCGTTTTGAACAGCTGGCAACCATTATTGAACATGTTGAAGATAAAAAACGTGTTGGAGTCTGCCTTGATACCTGTCACACTTTTGTTTCCGGTTATGATCTGCGCACAATCGATGCATGCGACGATACATTTAAGGCGTTTGCAGATATCGTTGGTTTTGAATTTTTAAGCGGCATGCATATCAATGATAGCAAAGTGCCTCTTGCAAGCCGAGTAGATCGCCACGCATCATTAGGTGCTGGAGAAATTGGCTGGCCTTGTTTCCAATATATTATGCAAGATCCCCGTTTTGACAATATACCAATGGTATTAGAAACAACAGATCCCGATATTTGGGCAGCAGAAATCCAACAATTAAAAAGTTGGGCAAAATAAAATAAAAAAGTGATATTCTATACCCAGAACAGCTGAAAATTCAGGAATCAGCAAGCATTTTTGGGTATATACCCATGATACTTCAAGATGCGAAGTCAGCAAGGCAAAATGTGCCAAGATGCTAGGCATAAAATTGAAGTATAGTTATTCTACATAGAGATTTTATAACAACGCAGATTGGTGCCGCTTGCCTTGCCCTACGGGGTGCTAGCTCGAAAACCAGTCCCGCGTTGCAACAATCGAAAAGGGAGCACCCTTTAAGGATTAAAGTCTTTATTTTAATCCTACCGATAGAGGATTAACGTAGTTAATCGCTCGAAAGGCCCTCATGTTGCTCCTTGTTCTGGTATTCGAGCTAGTGCCTGACAAAGCATCTTGAGGTAACATGGGTATATACTTTTAAAGTCGTCAAACTGGCTTTACTATTATTAGCAATAATTTAAAAAAAAGGTCGCAAATGTCAATATTTCAAACTCTTAAAGATTCCATTCAATCTTACCTTGCCCCTGAGCAGTGTGAGTTTATTGAACGAGCCTACGAGTTTGCTTATAGCGCACACGAAGGCGTTACACGCGTCAGTGGCGAACCTTATATTACCCACCCTGTTGCCGTTGCTGAAATTCTGGCAGAGATGAAACTTGATGATGAAGCTATTGCGGCTGCGCTATTACATGATGTGATCGAAGATACAGAGATAACATATCAAGAAATCTCTGATGCCTTTAACCCCAGCGTGGCAGACTTAGTTGAAGGAGTGACTAAATTAGATAAGGTTAACTTCGAAAATAGGGAACAAGCACAAGCGGAAAATATTCGTAAAATGCTAATTGCGATGTCCAAAGATTTCCGCGTAATGCTTATAAAACTAGCCGATCGCGTACATAATATGCGCACATTAGACTCGCTGCGACTTGATAAACGTCAACGTATCGCCCGGGAAACCTTTGAAATATTTACCCCGATAGCAGATCGGTTAGGCCTCCACCACCTCAAAAATGAGCTGGAGAAACTCGCTTTTAAAGCACAAAACTCAGCACGCTATTACGTATTACAAGAGGCGATTAGCAAAGCTCGTGGTAACAGAAAAGATTTTATTCAGAGTATTTGTAATGAAATTTCCGCAAAATTAGACTGCATTTCAATTGACGCAAAAGTGATAGGACGCGAAAAACATCTTTATAGTTTATACCAAAAAATGCGCAAAAAGGGTTGTCAGTTCCATGATGTGATGGATGTGTATGCCTTTCGTATCATAGTTAAAGATCTCGACACCTGTTATCGTGTATTAGGACAGATGCATCACCTCTATCAGCCTAAACTTGAGTACTTTAAAGATTACATTGCAATCCCCAAAGCCAATAGCTACCAATCGCTGCATACCACTTTAATCACCCAGCATGGTGTCAATATCGAAATTCAAATCCGTACTGAAGATATGGATGCAGTAGCAAAACAAGGAATTGCTGCACATTGGAGTTACAAAGAGGGTAAAGGAAACTCCAAGATTACCGCGCAACTACAAACTCGCAACTGGTTCCAAGGGCTTTCTGAGCAAGAAGCGGATACAAGCAACTCCTTGGTGCTGTTAGAAAATATCAAACAAGAGTTGGGTAATAATGAAATCCATGTATTAACCCCGCAAGGTAAAATTATTGTTTTACCTGCCCATGCAACCCCTGTTGATTTTGCCTATGCATTACATACTAAAGTAGGACATCGCTGCATAAGTGCCACTGTGGATAAAGAGTTTGCACTGCTCAGTGATAAACTTGAAAGTGGTCAAACAATTAAGATTATCACCTCTGATCAACCTCACCCCCGCGCCGACTGGTTAAACTTTGTCGCCACTCATAAGGCACGGAACAGTATTCGCCAATACCTCAAACAACAACCCAAAGAGTTTACTATTCCAGAGGGAAGGCGTTTATTAAAACAGGCATTAAATAAAACTAATTTAACCGAGATTCAACAAGATAATATCGACAAGGTAATTGCAGACCATCACCTCGAAGATTTTAACGCCTTATTACATGAAATAGGCAGCGGCAAATTATTAAGCATTGTAATTGCCCGTCGTTTACGTGGTAATGCAGATGAGTTAACGGAATCAGAGCTAAAACAGCAAAACCGTCAAAGTGCCATCAAAGGTACGGAAGATATAATGCTCTCTTACGCTAACTGCTGTAAACCTTTACCTGGAGATCCGATTGTTGCACATACGAGTCCGGGTAAAGGCTTGGTTGTACATATCAAACAGTGCCACAATGTAAGTGGTTTTGAAAATGAGCTCGATAAATATATCCCCGTTGAATGGGATATGAACTTTATGAATCAATATGAATATTCTAGCGATCTCAATATCACCATGGTTAACCATAAAGCAGGACTAGCGAAACTGTTTAATATCATAGCCAAAAGTAATGCTAATGTAATGAATCTACAAACCACAGAATTACCTGATCATGTTTATTCAATTAATTTAACTCTAACCGTTATCAACCGAATACACTTATCTCGCGTGATGCGTCAAATTAAAAAGCTATCTAACGTTAAAAGTGTCAAACGCAGTAACAAAAAGAAATTTATAAGAGAGGAGCACTAAATGAAATTTATCAAAATTATACCGGTCTTATTAACTGCACTATTTTTATTTTCTTGTAGCGCTGAAACAGCTAGCAATATTGAACCTGCAATCAAAAAAATTGAACTGGCACAAATTCAACAACAATGGGTTTTAGTCGCTATTGACGGGCAACCAATAGATACAAAAATCAGTAGTACGTTAACGGTTGAAGCACCAGCAAAAGCAACCGGTAACCTTGCCTGCAACTATTTTTTTGGTACGCTTGAGCTGCAAAATAACCAGTTAAGAATAGATAAAATGGGTACTACACGTAAAATGTGCCAAGACCAAGTGAATGATATTGAAACGATTGTTTCTACTATTTTAGCTGACTGGTCAGAGGTTTTATTAAATGGTAATAAACTAACTCTAATTGGTAAGGCCCATAGGCTAAACTACAAAATTAAGCAGTAATACCTCTGTTTCAAGAACGTAATATCATCCCGATTGCGTTCTTGCCAACCCCACTAATCGGGCAAATAATCGTTTCAGTAAAGGCGGAATAGAATCCGCACCACGCTCTTCAACAGCACTGGCAATAGCTAACCCTAATCCTGGTTTTGAGTATTTATGTACCGCTTTATCGATAATTTTACTCACCGCAAACCGTGCCAAATCTTTTTCCGTATAATTGGCTGCTTCAAGATAAATATCTGCAAATCCATTTTCAAAAAATAGATGCTCAATATCTAATGCGGGTAAAATTGAAAGGCGATTAGCCAAAAAATCTTTACCTAATAACATATCCTCAACTCGTGTTGCATATTTTTGCCCGGCAGCATCTCCATCCGTTAATACATGCCACTCAATATGAAGATCCTGAGCGAGTTTAATTAGAGGATCAAGCCCACATTGAGCAAACTCGATAATCTGTACACCTTCCACCACGAAATGATAACCACAATAACGCGCGAGCTCTGTTAATAACCAGGTTTCAGTTTCCCCTTCGACCAGTAGCCATGAGCGAGCAAATAGACTGTGCGGACGATTCATGCGCACATGAAAGGCAATTCTCCGTAAATCATTACCTGAAAAGTGCTCTGCATTTAACGAGTAACTTTTGGTTAAGTCAGCATGCCGCACTAAACGCTGAATTCTGCTTAAAGGAAAAAAAGAGAGCAGCTGACTGGAGTTGGTACTGACCAACTTTTGCATCGGCAGTAATGAAAAAAAGCGCCAGGTAATCGCTAAATTAACTGGATGTAAATTATTTTCAGGCTCTTCAAGCAATAATATAGGGCTCGCCCCGCGCCGTAACAGGTGCTCTCCCCGCACTTCCAAGAACTCTCCAAATAATAGTAGCAACATCGCCCGATCACTTTTATGCCCGGTTTTTAATAGATCATTAAAACGGGTTAATGCCTGAAGAGAAAAAGGTCTTTGGGTATGAATATCATGTTCAAAATCAACCCGAGGGTAATTAAATATGCCGTAACGTTTAAACAGGTAATGATCAAAAAGATAACTTAATGCTTCATACCCCCTGCTCATCTCATATTCAGATAACTGCTGCGAAGAGCTAATCAAGCGTTTAAAAATTCGCTTTATTCTTCCTTCACAACGCTCTCGTTTGCTGTAAGCCTCAGATG
>NZ_CEZLMY010000017.1:5448-7271 GCF_983033635.1 Psychromonas sp.
GAGATGAATTCATTCACCAGATCCGCTAACTTCTCTTTATTAAATGGTTTTTCGATCCCTTCATTATCTAAAAAGTAACGTCGAGTTTTAATATTTCCAGCATCAGTAAACTCACCATCTATTTGCAGATAAATATAACGCAAATCTTTTTTAGGAGCATTCCAAGTTTCAGTTATGCTTTTATATTGGCGCTGCTGAGACTCTCCACTCCACTGCTCTTTAAAAGTAAAAACAAGGTGAATCAGCTTGTTAGTACTAATTTCAGGGTTTGGTGGTTGGTGAAAATCACTACTGGTAAATTTATAAGTTTTACGTGTGCCAGAGAAAAAAAGTGATAAGGCATCAAAAAGGCTCGACTTCCCCCAACTATTTTCACCGAGAAAAGCACTCAACTCTTTAACATGGATCGACAAACGATTAATACCGCGAAATCCGACTACTTCAATCTGATCTAATAGCATCGTTTCCCCTTAAAAAAAGTGGCCTTACTATTAAAAATATCAGAAGTAAGTAAGAAGACAAGCTAGGCCAATTTATTATTGAAAATATCAGAAGTAGGTAAGAAGACAAGTTAGGCGAATTTATTATTGAAAACAGGATCTACAGCAAGATCTTAAAAACTTTTGTTTTTATCAAAATAACATCGACGACAAATAATAAATTGATACTACACTGTACCTACAAAATAATTCCATACATAAAAAATGGTTAACCTTCAATAGCAATAAATTGATAAATGTAAAATTACTTTGCAATCACAAAACAAAAAAAATGGATGAATTAAAAATAATCGATGCAACTCTAAAGCGAGTTCCATTTTCATTTATTTAAAACATAGGAGGCTGAAAATGTGTGATATACATGCACTTAATATTTTACCAAGTCAGGCGGCTATTGATTCAATTGCAACTTATCGTTCAGAATTTGACAAAGACTCATTTGATTACACACAATTATTAAACAAACTGAAAAAAGCCTTTTATGAACTCAATTTTATGTGCAAGCACGATAATGCAGATTGGATGCGCGAAAGAGGCCATGATTACTTAAGCAACCCCAAATTATTTGGCCACGCACCATTGACCTATCTTTGTGCTTTTTTGGGTGAAATATTTAAAACATATGATCTGCCTGAACTGCTAGAAAAAGTAACACCACAAATTTTAAAGTGCGCGTTAACACGACTCGAAGAATTTAAATTACATTAATACACTGCTTTTAACAGTAAAGGCTAACGTCAGTTAGCCTTTTTTATCTGCAAACGATTTGCGCCTAGATCTAACCAACACTTCCCTTGGGTAAACTTTACACAAACTTTACAATTCGCAAGCCATTCTCCTGTTGCTTTGATTTAATTTTAATATATTATATTTTCTTTATTCCTTTATAAGTTAGTGCAAAATAGTTTGCATATTTACTTAAGGAAAGAGATAACCTAAGCCAAATTAGAATGGCAAAGCAATAGCAATAAAATGCCCGCGCAACAAGGATGTGAACGTTTCTCTGTTTCTCTCTCAAAAGTACAGGATTCTTAATTATGAATAATATTCACAACCTAACAATTTTACCAAAGCAACAAGCCATCAATTCAGTGGCCGCACTCAGCCAAGATTTCAACTCCTACTCCACTGATTTATCTGCATTATTAACAAAACTAAAAGAGACTATTTTAGAGTCAAAATTTATGTTTGGTCAAAATAATTCTGCTTGGATGTCAAAACGCGGCCGTGATTTTTTAGCAAATCCAAAATTATTTGCTTACGCACCATTAACTTATATATGCGCATTTTTAGGGGAGTTATTTAATAACTTTGAAATTAAGG
>NZ_CEZLMY010000017.1:7281-18387 GCF_983033635.1 Psychromonas sp.
TTCCGAAAATGGTAATTCAACATGCTTTAACACGATTAAATGATTTCAAGTTACACTAAGCAAGCGCTCTTCCAGCAGTAAAAGTTAAAAAGCTTTATAGAAATTTGATTTACAGCGATTGTGAATATTCATTGATAATCGCCAAAAATTCAGCACCATATTTATCTAGCTTAATATGCCCTACGCCACTAATATTCAGAAATTCAGCATCCGTTAGTGGCAAAATCTCACTCATTTCAGAAAGTGAAACATCACTGAAAATAATATAAGGCGGTAAATCTTCACGATCAGCAATCTGTTTACGCAACTGTCGTAAACGTGCAAACAGCTTATTGTCTGATACGCTAGATAACACACCACGTTTCTTTTTCGCTTTAACCATTTTCAAACGCGGTACAGCTAAGTGCAAGGTTTGCTCAGACCTTAAAATTGGACGAGAGGCCTGTGTCAACTGTAACGCCGAACCGCGTGTTAAGTTCTGCATCAACAAACCACAATGAATTAACTGCCGTAAAAGACTTAACCAGTGCTCGGCAGAGTGCTCTTTACCAAGCCCAAAAGTGGACAATTTATCGTGCCCTAAGCTTTTGATACGTGCGGTTTGCGCCCCTTTTAATACATCAACAACATGACCCATGCCAAAGTGCTGCCCTGTACGATAAACACACGATAGAATTTTTTGTGCATCTTCAGTCGCATCATAACTTTTCGGCGGATCTAAACAAATATCACAGTTACCGCATGCTTTATGGCTGTATTCACCAAAGTAATTAAGTAATACCTGACGACGACAAGTTTGCGCTTCGGCAAATGCGACCATGGTATTAAGCTTATGCAGCTCAATACGAAGTTGCTCTTCATTTTCGTTTTTTTCTAGCAAACCTCGAATTTTTGCAGGATCAGCAGGATCGTAAAAAAGCATCGCTTGTGCGGGCAAACCGTCCCGCCCCGCACGTCCCGTTTCTTGATAATAGGACTCAATATTTTTAGGTATCTCATAATGAACCACAAAACGAACATTGGGTTTATCGATCCCCATACCAAATGCCACCGTCGCGACCACGATATCAACTTCATCTTTAATAAATAGATCTTGCACCGCTTGGCGTTCTTCAAGTGGCAACCCCGCATGATAACAACGCGCTTTTAAGCCCTTGCCAATTAATTTCTGACTTAACTCTTCAGTGCGCCGGCGACTGGTACAATAAATAATACCACTTTCATTTTTATGCTCTGCGAGATAATTAAACAGTTGAATCAAAGGCCTATATTTTTCAATCAGCAAATATTCAATATTTGGACGGTCAAAACTATGGATAGCAACAAGCGGATCATTAAACTGTAAACGAGCCAGAATATCTCGTTGCGTTGCATGATCAGCAGTGGCAGTTAAAGCCACTAAGGGGATATTAGGAAAGCGCTGCTTTAATTGTCCAAGTAATGCATATTCAGGGCGAAAATCATGCCCCCACTGTGAGATACAATGTGCTTCATCAATCGCAAACAAGTTAATCGGTAAATTTTCTAAACGTTGAATAAAATCAGGACGTAATAAACGCTCCGGGGCAATATAAACAATTTTCAATAAGCCCGTATGCATCTCGTTAATAATTTGATTTTGCTGGGCATAAGAGAGGCTGGAGTTAAGATAAGCCGCAGCAACACCACAAGCTCGCAGTGTATCTACCTGGTCTTTCATTAATGAAATTAGAGGGGAGATAACAAAACAGATGCCTGAACGCACTAATGCCGGAATTTGAAAACAGAGGCTTTTACCGCCACCTGTTGGCATAACCACTAAAGCATCATTACCTGCACACAGGTGGTTGATGACCTGCTCTTGCCCTTCTCGAAATGTAGTGTAACCAAACACATCAAGCAAAAGCTGTTGCGCACTGTTGGAAGGTTGTTGATTGACCATGCTGGTGCCTGAATTTAGATATTCTAAAACCGCTATTGTAATTCAGGCGGCTAAAAAAATCAGCTTAATAAACAATACAATTTCGACCGCTCTCTTTGGCTTTGTAAAGTTGCTTATCTGCCATGCTAATATGCCAATCCATACTTTGTGTCACATCAAAAGCAGATAAACCAGCACTGATGGTTAATCCCGTAGTAGTTAATTTGTTTAAAGCAGGATTGTTTTGTACCAATAAGCGTAAACGTTCAGCTGTTTTGGCTGCCGCTAATAAGTTTGTGTCAGGCAATAAAACAATAAATTCTTCGCCTCCCCAACGTGCAATAACATCCGTTGTTTAAAATACATTTGATTATCTATTTATTTATAAAACAAAAGCTTATAAGGCAGAAAAATCTTTACTAAAGAGTTCCACTTTTGACCAATCAGTTAATTCAATATCTTCTTTTGTATCTGTACTACCGCCCGTTATTTTCATAATCAACTGAATGATGAGTGTTTGCCACCAGTTATAACGTGAATATAACAAAGCCCCCGCAAACACGCCTTTTAAACGTGGCTGCCATAAAGACAATTGATCAAACTTGGTCATATAAGCATTATTTGCCGGGTTTGCCTTTTCTGGTTTACGTGCAGTTAAACAAACTAAAAAGAAAGCATTGGGTAACAGATCAAGTTGTACTTTGTGCTCATTCACAAAATGTAGTAGATTTTTACGGAAGTTACCATAACGAATCGAAGCACCAATTAGTACTTTATCATATTCACTAAAGTCGATTTCAAAGTGATCATCAACATTAAACAGGGAGATCTCCCCCTCTATCAATGCTGTAATTCGTTCAATTATTTTTAATGTTTGCCCATCAACAGATGAGTACAGCACAAGGGTTTTAGTTGTCATTTTTAATTTTTCCAAAAAACAGGCATAAACAAGACCAATAAAGTAAAGATCTCTAATCGACCGAATAACATGGCAATAATCATAATCCACTTAGATATATCACTTACTTCATTAAAATGAAGCGCTACTTCACCAAGGCCTGGTCCTAAATTATTGAGCATAGCAACTGTTGCAGAGAAAGAACTTAGCTCATCCATACCTGTCATTAATAATGCCAGCATACAGATAACAAAAACCAATGCATAGGTAGAGAAAAATCCCCAAACAGCTTCAATAACCCGATCGGGTAACGCTTTATTAGCTAATTTTATTTTATAAACGGCTTTGGGATGCACCAATCTTTTTAACTCGCGAAGACCTTGCAAATTAAGTAATAAGACACGTATCACTTTCAGTCCGCCCCCCGTCGAGCCTGCACATCCGCCAATAAAACTGGAAATAACTAATAAAACAGGTAAAAACAGCGGCCAATCGGCAAAAGATGTCGTGGTAAAACCAGCCGTAGTGGAAATAGAAACAGCCTGAAATAATGCCTGTGAAAAAGAGGTTTCTATCGACTCATAAACATGATGGTTCATTAGCGTAACAAAACAGATCACAGTTAAAACCACCTGAATAAAAATAAATGCACGTACTTCAGGATCTTGTTTGTAAATATTAAAAGAGAATTTTTTAGCAGAAAAAGCGCTAAAGTGCAGAGCGTAGTTGACCCCGGATATAATCAGGAAAACAACGGTAATAGTATTAATTGTATTACTGTCAAAATAGCCAATACTTGCATCATGTGTTGAGAAGCCGCCGATAGAAACCGTTGAAAAGCTATGACAAAGCGCATCAAACAGACTCATACCGGCAAGCCAAAAAGAAAGCATACAGGCAACCGTCAAACATAAATAAACATACCAAAGAGCTTTGGCAGTTTCGGCAATTCGCGGGGTCATTTTTGAGTCTTTAACAGGTCCGGGTGTTTCCGCACGATACAGCTGCATACCACCAATGCCTAACATAGGTAAAACAGCAACCGCCAAAACGATAATTCCCATACCACCAAACCACTGTAACATTTGCCGGTAAAAAACAATCGATCTTGGTAAATTATCAATATTTTCGATAACAGTGGCACCAGTCGTGGTCAGGCCGGAGAAAGACTCAAAAAACGCAGAAGCGGTGCTCATCTCAATACTTGAGCTCATTAAGAATGGGATTGCCCCCACGCTGCCAAGCGCAGCCCAAAACAGTACTACTATTAAAAACCCTTCGCGCACTTTTAAATCTTTTTTTAAGCGTCTATTGGGCATCCATAGCGCAAAGCCAATTAATAAAGTAACCGTGAATGCAGCCAAAAAGTCATTACCACCGCCATCACCATAAAGTGACGCGATAAACACGGGAGGCAACATAGTCAGGCTAAACAACCCGATTAACATACCAACAATTCGAATAATTGAACGAAAAGCCACAGCCTTATCTCTCTTTAGCTGGCTTTAAGGGGAATTTTTTTCGCAAAAACTTTTCCTTGTGTAAGCGATTTGAGTTGCTCGATAAATTGTTCTGCAAACTGCAAATCAACTTCAATAAGTGCATTTACTGACTGCAAATACTCTACCTGCACAATACGTCCAGATTTGGATGCTAACAAGCTTTCTATCAACGCCATTTGAGCATAATCACAATGTAGCTGATATTGTTGATAAAAACGCTTTTCAATTGTCTGCATCTGCACGACTAATTGCTGTATCCCATTAGAATAAGCGCGCACTAATCCGCCTGTTCCGAGCTTTATCCCTCCGGAATAACGCACCACCACTGCCACTATTTCACCAAGATCAGTCCCTTGTAAGATACTCAACATTGGTTTTCCCGCAGTGCCTTTGGGTTCACCATCATCACTACAGCCCATTTTTACACTGTTTTTAGGACTTGCGGCAATATAAGCCCAACAATGATGCCTCGCTTCTTTATGTAAATTTTTTATCGATTGCAGATAATCTAATGCTTGCTGCTTGCCTTCAATATGTGCCAAATAAGTAATAAAACGACTTTTTTTTATCTCTTCCTGAAAAGATAAATCAGCCTGCAAAATAGCATAAGGTTCAGTCACAAAGACTCCATAACAAATAAAAAGGAGAATGAAGCAAAAGAAGCTATCTTATCTGAGCTTCTGCGATTAATTAGTACAATCATAGCCAGCAGCTTGCCAGGCTAAAAATCCACCTGCAACTGAATAAACATCTTTAAATCCCATCTGCTGTAAAGAAAATGCCGATAAAATCGTACGTGCACCTGAACGACAGAGCAGATAGATAGGTTGCTCAGATAACAATTCAAGTGTTGCAAAGCGTTCAGAGATGCTTGCATGACTGCTAATTTGCATCTCCAGAATACCACGAGGAATAAGCAGCGCATTAGGAATGGAGCCCGCATTCGTTTCTGCAGCTTCGCGAATATCAATAACAATCGCTTGCGGATTTTCTTCAATAATAGCTTTCAACTCTTGTATATCTACCTCTTGCACTTGAGGGCGAATCGACTCAACAAGTTCACTGCCATTCATAACCATTTTATTAATCCTTTATTCTGTGAAGTAATCTTAAAACGAATGATAAAGTAGATCTAACAGCATTTTCCCTTGATCTTGCGCTACAAAATCAGGGTATAACGCCTGCAGGGTTTGTAAGAATACTTTTATCACTTTCTCATCAAAGGGTTCGATACTGCGTGCTTGTAGCTTTCCTTTACATAACAAAGCAATATGCTTTTGATCAACCCCCTGCCAACTTTTCGTTTCACTGAACAGCAAAAACAGTAACTGGTGATAACGTAAAAATGTTTCTCTTAAATGGCCTACAAAAATAGTTAATAACAGATCATCGCTTATCACATAAAGTCCATTTTCAAACCTCAAGACACCGATCTCTCGTAACTGTTTTAACCCCTCTTCCATTAAAGGCATTAGATCTTGCTGATTATTTAAAAAATATTCAGCCTGTAGAAAAGGATAAATTTTAGACGCATAACAAGCAATATTATCAAAAGTTAAGGCTTTATTTTGCCACAATAAATAACGCACTGTATTACATAATAAACTTGGTAAGACAAAAAGATGAATTATATTATTTCGATAATAGCTGAGCTGTATTGCCTCTGTCTGCGAACAGACAACCAGACCATCACGCTCAGCAAACTTATCTAAAACTAAAGCTTGCTGATAAATATCACCAGCACCGCCTTGCGCGTAAGTCAGCAGACTATTTTTATTTAGTAAAGCAAGTAGCTGTTGGTGCTTACTAATATGCTCGAAAAATAGCGGTTTTTGTACAGAGAAGTTTTTACTTGCTAATAAAATTGAAGCACACAAAGGTAATGCATTAACCGCAGTTGCCGCGTTGATACCAACCATCACGTTATGGGCAACTTGCTGCACCTGCTTTTTAAATTGCAGATCATCAATCTCAGATTGTTGCCAGTTTGGAATTTCTTTATCAAAGTGCTGTTTAATATTAATCGGCTCACCAAAATTAACAAAAGCCCGCCCAAAGTTACCAAGTTTTCTAACAATCCCTAAAACTTGCCAAAAACTCTCTTTCTCTTTTTTCTGCCCAGCCAACTCTTTAGTGTAAGTACTTACTTCCATTATGTGATCATAACCAATATAAACAGGCACGATTAAAACATTACGCTCTGGTTGATTTAAATAGGTCTGCAAAGAGGTTGCTAACAAACCTGTTTTAGGTGGTAGTAAACGCCCCGTGCGACTGCGTCCCCCCTCAGTGAAAAATTCAATCGGATAACCTTGTTTAAATAACATTGCAAAGTAAGCTTTAAACACTTGCGCATACAGTGGTGAGCCTTTAAAAGTACGGCGCAAAAAGAAAGCACCGGAACGCCTGAAAACAGCCCCTGCCGGGAAAAAGTTAAGATTTACACCCGCTGCAACATGCGGAGGCACTAGACCTTGCTCGAACAATAAGTATGAAAGTAACAGGTAATCCATATGACTGCGATGACACGGCATATAGATAATTTCTGCGCCACTTTGACAAGCTTGGCGAACTGCTTGTGCATGATGCACTTCAATACCTTGATAGATATGATTCCATACCCAGCTTAATATTTTACGGAATAGGCGCAGAAATGAATAAGAGAAGTTAGCACTGATCTCCTGCAGATAGGCCCGACACTGAGACTCAATCTCAGCTTCGCTCAACTGTTCGATTTCAGCCCTTTCTTTGATCACTTGCTGCAAACTCGGTTGCTGTAAAACAGCGTTAATCATCTCTTTTCGATTGGGTAATTTAGGACCGATACTGCTACGTTTTTGATGACCAAAATAACTGATTGCCACTTTTGCCAGCTTATGCGCTAACTGCTGCGCCGATTTATCACGCTGGCATAGAGCTGCAATCGAAATAGGGTGATTAAAACGTACTAAATGATCTTTGCCATTTTTTAACACGATCAATGACTTATGCACAGCACCGACTCGGCGCTGGTCAAGCAGATCAAACCATGATTTTTTACCTTGTTTACCAGGATTTCTTCCCCAATAAAATGTGACAGGCACTAACTGAATATCTAAATTTTCATCCGCTTTATGTAAATTTAATAACTGCTGGTACTGATCCAAGTAAGGAGCATCTTGATTTTGTGCTTTTTTTTGTGGAGCTGATTTTTGTGAGAAAAAAGACCAGTCATCAATAAAAATAGCGGCACTTATGCTTTGCCCGTTCACTTTTATCGCTAGATAGGGATCCGGCAACCCCGCCTTTAAACAACTTGATTGCAGTCCCAACAAGTCACTTGCACTGTTTTGCTCCACAACATAAATAATTGGCCGATTCAGATCGAGCTGTAATTCAGTAATAGCCTGTAAAGGGACATGATGACTAGTTACCCAATATTTATTAATTAAACGAGAAAAAAGAGAGCCTTTTGCTAACACAATAAAACCTTAGTAACTTGGAAACAGACAACTTAAAAAAGGGCAATGTTAACATATAAAAGTGTCTGAAATAGCAGCAGCAAGTAAAACGGCACAGGAAATAGCGCGCTTTGCTAAAATAAACACAGCAAAAAAATATTAAAGCGCTAATTTTTAGAGCTGATTTTACATTATTATAAATAGTGGAACGTCCTTTGCTTAGTTTTATTTATATTCAAAAATAAACAAGATTTAAGGAGCAAGGTGATGAAATATTTGTTATCGACACTACTAAACCCACTAGTTGCGCTACCAAATCAAAAAGAGTCTGCTTTACAAGCGAAATTTTGTAGACTGATTGCCCAGAGCGATTTCCACGGCATCCTGCAATTATATCTACAGAGTGAAGCAACCGGGCGTCAAGAGTTATTGAAAGTAATTGGAAAAAGCGCCAATTTTCAGGGGTTTGTTGATTATTTGACGGAACGACCAGATAATTATTTAAGTCCCTTTTTTATAGCTGTGATGTATTCCCACTCAGCAAGAAAATCATTTCAACAGAGTATAAAATCGAAGCAAAACCATCTGCATATTGGGAACATGGTTTATTACGCACAATCCGCTTATGAGCTTTATGTTAAAGCTCTGCCGGGATCCAATAAAGATGTTTTAATTTACAGTCACCTAATTGATAACTTATTGTTACTTAATGAAAATATCGAAACTGCAAATCAATATTACCAACATGCTCTGCACTGGGATGCAAATAGCTTTCAGCTGCATCAGGCAATGACCAATCTATTAAGTCAAAAAGGGTTCAGTGGCCGTAAACAAGCTTTCGAATTAGCCAAAAAAGTGACTAATTATGCCGCAGCGGGGGACCCCAACTTACATCTTTTGCCCCTTGCTCATATTCAAGAATGGTTATTTCTTTGCACACAAAAATCCAAAAAACTGCAACAAAACTACTTTAAACGCGCTTCAGTAGAAGTTGAAATTGAACAAGCTTATTCATTATTTGCAGAACAGCGTAACCATGACGTTAATAGCTTGCGGGCGAGCCAAAGCTTTATGTTCTGTTTTTATATGAATAACAACCAGCAAAAGTTAGCGCAAGAACTCTCTTTTAACCAAAATTATATCGATTTTTCAACTGCACCCTGGGCCTATTTGGGACAACCCAAATTACGTTACAACTTAATCCTAAGACAATGCAACTTACTACCCCCGGCAAGTTCCCGCAGCACTCAAATCAAAACATCCTGGCGTAACTATTTTAATAAAGAGGTTATAACGCAATAATGAAGAAATTAAGATCACTTACTTAAACAGCAAGTGATCTTACCCCCGCCTTTTGTTAAAGTAACGATCTCAATAAAACAACTTACAGGTTTCTCTTTTCATGCAGAAGAACACCGGATTAAAACGCATTATTCTTGCCACAGGTTATTCAACACAAGGTTTAACAAGCGCCTTTAAACATGAGGCGGCATTTCGCCAAGAGTTATTATTAGCTGCGATTTTAATTCCACTTGCCTGTTATTTAGATGTTTCGCAAATCGAACGTATTTTATTGATAGCACCTGTTTTCTTAGTAATGATTATTGAGATCATTAATTCCGCGATTGAAGCTGTGGTTGACCGAATTGGTAGTGAACACCATGAATTGGCTGGTCGAGCAAAAGATATGGGCTCAGCAGCAGTATTAATCGCCTTAATTTTAAGTGCATATATTTGGATTGAAATCCTTTTTTTATAAACACGATTAACAAATTTAGGATTTTAAAATGGCAGATAAACCACCTTATTCAGCAAAAAAAAATAAAACCATCTCTCCGATTAAAACCGTGCCTCACTCTTTTGAAGCTGAACAAGCTATCATAGGTGGTTTATTACTAAATAATGAAGCATGGAATGATGTAGCCGAGCGAGTTGTAGACCGTGATTTTTATCATCGCGCGCATCGGCAAATTTTTTCCACCATCGAACTTCTCAGCAGTGAAGATATTCCCGTTGATTTAGTAACACTTTCAGAGCACCTTGAAAACAAACAGGAGCTTGAAGGGATAGGTGGTATCGCTTACCTTGCAGAACTGCTACAAAACACGCCTAGTGCCGCCAATATTAATAACTACTCAGATATCGTGCGCGAGCGTGCCATTGTTCGAGAGTTAATTGGTGTCGCCAATGAGATTGCCGAAGCGGGTTATGAAACAGAGGGACGAGATAGCTCGGAACTGCTTGATTTTGCTGAAACCAAGGTATTCCAAATTGCCGAGGCGCGTAGTAATAAAAATGAAGGCCCGCAAGCGATTAAAGATATCTTAAAAGAGACAGTCGCTAAAATTGATGATTTATGTAAAAACCCACGAGATGGTATTACAGGTTTATCTTCGGGGTATAACGATTTAGATCAGATGACTACCGGATTCCAACCAGGCGATCTGATTATTGTAGCAGCACGTCCATCTATGGGGAAAACCACCTTTGCGATGAACCTGGCAGAACATGCCGCACTTAATGCTGATAAAGCCACGCTTATCTTTTCATTGGAGATGCCGGCAGATCAAATAATGAACCGTATACTGGCATCGCTGGGACGTATTGATCAGGGTAAAATCCGTACCGGTCAGCTTGATGAAAATGACTGGGCCTCGCTCTCTTCAACTATGTCAATTTTATTAAACCAAAGTAAGATGTTTATCGATGATAGTTCCGGCCTAACGCCGACCGAACTGCGTTCTCGTGCACGCCGTATCGCACGTGATCACGGCGGTATCAGTATGATCATGGTCGATTATCTACAACTGATGCGCGTACCTTCATTAAGTGAAAACCGTACTCTAGAGATCTCTGAAATTTCTCGCTCATTAAAAGCTTTAGCTAAAGAGTTACGCTGCCCAGTTATCGCGCTTTCACAGCTAAACCGTGGCCTTGAGCAACGCGCCGATAAACGCCCTATCAACTCAGATTTACGTGAATCCGGTGCGATTGAGCAGGATGCCGATCTGATTATGTTTATCTATCGTGATGAAGTTTATAATGAAGATAGTAACGATAAGGGTATTGCTGAAATCATTATCGGTAAACAACGTAACGGCCCGATCGGTAAAATACGTTTAACCTTCCAAGGACGTTATTCTCGATTTGATGATTATACGGGTGCTGCTTATCATGGTGATGAATAAAATCAGATTCAAGTTTATAGGGTAAACGGATGCAAATTCAGTAAAGTACCTTTAACCTTGCAATACGTTATTGTCGATTTGATGATTATACGGGTGCTGCTTATCATGGTGATGAGTAAAACCATGCTGAAGCTTATAGGGTAAACGGATTCAAATTCAGTAAAGTGCCTTTAACCTT
>NZ_CEZLMY010000017.1:18487-23368 GCF_983033635.1 Psychromonas sp.
ATGCTGAAGCTTATAGGGTAAACGGATTCAAATTCAGTAAAGTGCCTTTAACCTTGCAAGACGTTATTGTCGATTTGATGATTATACGGGTGCTGCTTATCATGGTGATGAATAACCCATTGATAACAATAAATAGAGTCTTTAAATGAATATCACATACGCAGTTATCGATTTAAATGCATTACAACAAAACTTACAAAGTTTGCAACAAACCGCCCCAGGCAGCAAAGTACTCGCGGTAGTAAAAGCCAATGCATACGGTCATGGCATGGTCAAAGTGGCGGAAACATTACAGGATGTACATGCATTCGGTGTGGCACGCCTTAACGAAGCGTTAATATTACGTGATGCTGGCATTAAGAAACCGATCGTTCTACTAGAAGGTTTTTTTAACAACAGTGATCTGCATACTTTAGTTGCTAAAAACTTACAATCAGTGGTTCACTCTGAGCAACAAGTTGATGCTATTTTAAAAGCAGATTTAGCCAAACCACTACAAGTTTGGTTAAAACTTGATACTGGCATGCACCGTTTAGGCTTTCCCCCTGAGCAATTTGATTCTGTTTACCAGCGCCTGCAAAACAGCAAAAATATACAACAACCAATCAACTTAATCACCCACTTTAACTGTGCAGATGAACTTGATAATCCAATCACGGCTTTACAAATTAAGCTATTTAAACAACATATAAAAAACAACAGCGGTTTAAATTCACTAGCTAATTCAGCGGCCACGCTTGCTTGGCCTGAAGCGCATAGCGATATAATTCGCCCAGGCATCGCTTTATACGGCGTTTCGCCGTTTGCAGATAAAAGTGCAGAAGATTTTCAATTAAAACCAGTGATGACCCTGAAATCACGTTTAATTGCAGTACGTGAACATCACGCGGGCGACAGTGTCGGTTATGGCGCAAATTGGACAGCCAAACAAGATACAAAATTAGGTGTCGTTGCCGTCGGTTATGGTGATGGTTATCCGCGAATGGCTCCTGAAGGAACACCCGTTTTGGTTAATGGTCGATTAGTACCTATTGTTGGTCGTGTTTCGATGGATATGTTAACCGTTGATTTAGGCTTAAACAGTTCAGATCAAGTCGGAGATGATGTCACTTTATGGGGAGAAGGGTTACCTGCAACGCAAGTGGCCAAGCATATCGGCACTATCGCCTATGAATTAGTGACCAAATTAACCTCTCGTGTTGCGCTGCAATACCGCGAATAAACAGCAAACAATGAGTGCTATTTTTCAGGTTATACAGGCCAAGCTATTTTGTTATCAGTTAGCCTTTACCTGCCCGCTAAATTTTAATGGGCAAAAACTTACTTGCCGTAAAGGACTTATCTTACAACTACAAGATAACAGTGGTCATTTAAGCTTTGGCGAAATAGCCCCCTTACCCGGTTTTAGTGACGAGAATTTAGCACAGGCAACGACACAAATAATCAGCGTGTTGGAAAATGGATTAACACACTTAAATCAACAAGCCGACTTATACCCAAGTGTGCAATTTGCTTTGGATAACGCTTTACACAATATCCCGCTCACAAAAAAGGCAGTCAGCCCTGATATTATCCCTTTATTACAAGGCGACAATAATAGTGTTATAAAACAGTATATTGCTTTAAATAAACCGGTTATTATCAAACTTAAAGTCGCGCGACAGAGCGTTCAACAAGATATTTTATTATTTAAGACATTAACTTCTCTTAATCCACTTTTAGCGGTTCGTTGCGATGCTAATCAAGTCTGGAAAAAAACAGAAGCAAGCCATTTTTTGGGCGGTATCAACACTAAACAACTCGATTATATTGAAGAGCCAACGGCAAGTTTTAAAGATAATCTGCAATTAGCAGAAAAACATCAAATCGGGCTGGCACTTGATGAAACCCTGCAACAGACTAACTTTTGCTACCAACACTCCGACCATATCAAGGCACTGATTTTAAAGCCGACCTTAATCGGTTCATTAAGCAGAGTACAAAACTTTATAAATATTGCCAAACAACAGCAGTTACAAGTGAGTATCAGTTCCTCTTTTGAATCTATTATCGGCTTACTGCAATTAAGCTATTTAGCTGCTTTGTATAAGAAAAAGTGCGACATTTCATTAGGTATCGATACTTTAAAATATTTTAAGCCAGGTTTATTAACAGATATAAATCGAATTCAGCAGGATATACAGGAGTTGGAGTGTTTATGGACAAGCAATTAAATTATTGTCCCGTGCGCTTTCAAGCGCTCTTACAACCTGATGGCTTAGCGATTCAGTCTGATCAGCAATTACTAAGCTTTAAACAACTTGATCAGATGATAGATTTGTTAGAAAAGCAGTTACTGTTACATGGATTAAAAGCAGGAGACAGATTAGTCTGCATTGCGCCAAACTCTGTAAATCTTATTATATTGCAGCTGACTTGCCTGCGCAGCGGGGTTATTTTTTGTCCAATAAACCCTCGTTTTAGCGCTTATGAAATACACGCCAGACTGGAGATTCTTAACACTGAGTTTATCTGGCTGGAACAGATAAAATCACCAGCAGATTTAACAGGCTTAGCGTTAGATTTCAGCCTAAACAGCAAGAGGGAGGTCAGCCTCTCTGCACTGAAAATCAACCATCAGCAGGTGATAAATATTATTTTCACCTCAGGGAGTAGCGGTCTACCGAAAGCGGTAATGCATAACTTTAGTAATCATTATTACAGCGCATTAGGATCACAAGAAATCATCCCCCTAAAAAGCGGCGATAAAAATTTGCTCTCCTTACCTCTGTTTCATATTAGCGGTTACGCCACTGTGATCAGGACAATACTTGCAGGCGCAACACTTATACTAAGTGATACAAAATTAAATATACACTTACTTAAAAAACAAAAAATCACTCACCTCTCTTTAGTTGTCACACAGCTTTATCGTTTACTAGGCAAAGCAGAGTTTCAGAAAAGCAGTCTAAGTATCAAACACCTGTTACTCGGTGGCAGTGCCTTTTCTAAGCGATTATTAAAACAAACTAAGCAACGTGGTTTTACTTATCATTTAAGTTACGGCTTAACTGAAATGAGCTCTCAAGTTGCCACATCAACTAACAGCCAGTGCTTGCATATATTAAAAAATAGAGAGCTGAAAATAATAAATGATGAAATTTTACTGCGTGGAAAAACCCGTTTTGTTGGTTATTTTAACGGGCTTATGGCAAATAGTTTGATTCCTGAAAAACAATGGTTTGCCAGTAAAGATTTAGGCAGGAAAGTTGGGGATAAATTACAAATAATAGGAAGAAAGGATCGTCTGTTTATCTCTGGCGGTGAAAATATCCAACCCGAAGAGATTGAATTTATACTGCTAGGCTTTCCCGCAGTAAAACAAGCTTACGTAGTCGCAATTGACGATCCCACCTTTGGAGAACGCCCGGTTGCTTTTATCGACTGGCAAGACGGAAAGTGTTTACAAGGCCAACTCGATCATTACCTAGAGGATAAACTGAGTAGTTATAAACGGCCTGTACACTGTTTTTTACTGCCTCCACAAACGGGTCTCAAGGTATCACTTAAAGAATTACAACAGATTGCGCAAACGCACTTGGATAAGATTAAGTTTTAAATAATCTGATTTTCTGCTGGAGCAGCTAGGTAGTAACAACAAATTAATCTTTTAGTTAAACCTATAAAAAGAATCAGAGACAAAATAGGCATTTAACAGATAATTCGGTAGAATATTTTATTCTTTTGAAAAAAGAGCATTTATGGAACAATACAAACTAAAATTAAGCTTCTGTCACCCCAAATACTGGCTAGCTTGGGTAGGCATTTTCACGCTATTTATAACCTCTTTATTACCCTACACTGTTTTACTTTTTATAGGCAGACAACTGGGCCGAATCTCTTACCACATTGTAAAATCCAGACGAAAAATTGCACAACGTAATATTGAGTTATGTTTTCCGGAATTATCAAAAGCAGAAGTAGATAAAAAGGTACGCCTAAACTTTGAAAACAGCGGTATCGCTCTATTGGAGATGGGGATGGCATGGTTTTGGCCAAGTTGGCGTATTCGAGGTTTATTAAAAGTGACAGGTATAGAGCACCTTGAACAAGCAAAAAAAAACAATCAGGGTATTATTTTTCTTGGTGCACATTTTTTAACATTAGAGATGGGCGCTCGCGCATTAGGTTTAATACACCCCTGCTCAGCTGTATACCGCAAACATTCCAATGCGGTTTTAGACTACTGGTTTTATTGGGGACGAATGCGTGAACATAACGCAATGCTAGATCGTAAAGATATAAAAGCAATGCTGCGCGTTTTAAAAAAATCAGAAGCGTTATGGTATGCACCTGATCACGACTACGGACCGCATAAAAGCAGTGTTTTTGCGCCATTTTTTGAAATACAAAACACCAATACAGTGGCAGGCACCAGTACCCTGGCTCGCGTTAAAAACAGCTGTGTTCTTCCGGTGTTTTTAAAACGTTTGCCTGGTGAGCTCGGTTATGAATTAGTTTTTTATCCAAAACTTGAGGACTTCCCGACAAAAGATCTTGAAGCTGATACACGCATCACCAATCAACAGATTGAGAAGATGGTACTTGAGTGTGACGATCAGTATATGTGGATGCATCGTCGCTTTAAAACTCGCCCGGAAGGTGAAAATTCACTTTATTAGCCACTATTTAATAGCGTGTTTATTTAGTAAACACGCTTCTATAACCAAGCCACTTACACATGCGAACCCGCATTGTCAGATGGTTTAGCTATAATCTAATCGAATAAATTCTGCCAAATTTCCAACACCGCTTTACGCTCTTCAACAAACAGCTGATCGCTGACTATACGAGTTTGCTTATTCAGCGTTAAACGATGAGCTGCATCGCGAAGATGACAAT
>NZ_CEZLMY010000017.1:23378-41941 GCF_983033635.1 Psychromonas sp.
GATGACAATAGGCATCACTCAGCGCTTTCTCTTCAGCAGCAGTTAATAAACAGAGATCTTTGCAAGTTTCAAAAATGCGTAAATTATCAGACCATTTACAGAGTTCTTTTGGCGATTGATGGGCATTAATTAATACCAGATACTGCGCAATAAATTCAATATCGACCATACCACCAGGTGACTGTTTCAGATCAAACTGTCCTTTTTTAGCTCGATTAAGATGTTTACGCATTTTACTGCGCATCTCACTCACATCCGTTGCTAACTGTTGACTTTGTCGTGGTAATACCAGCACGGTCTCACGTACTTGATTAAACGCATTCAAAATTTCTAAATCGGAAAATACAGCACGAGAACGTACCAGTGCCTGATGCTCCCAAGTCCAGGCATCATTTTCTAAGTATTTTTTATATCCTTCAACACCTGCAACCAATAACCCAGAATCACCCGATGGGCGCAAGCGCATATCAATCTCATACAAAATACCTGAGTTAGTACGCGCACTAAACAGGTGAATAATACGTTGCGCAAGTCGGAAATAAAATAGCTGGTTATCAATCACGCGAGGTCCTGCTGTATGCCCTTTTATATCACTATCATGTAAAAAGACCAGATCAAGATCGGAGCTATAACCCAACTCAAAACCACCCATTTTGCCGTAACCTATCACCGCAAAACCTTTACGATCAGTACCTGCGACATTACTTGGCAAACCAAACTTCTCAACCATCTGTCCCCATGCAATCTGCACCACATAATCCATCAAAGCTTCGCTTAAAAATGTAAGATGATCACTCACTTGCGGTAACTCGATAGCCCCTACAATATCAGCAGCAGCAATATGTAAAAACTGCATCTGCTTAAACTGACGCAGTGCTTCCATCTGCTGCTCCATATCCTCCTCCGGGATACGCAGCATAAATTGCTGTAAATCGCGATTATAATTACTCAATTCAGTCGGGTTATAGAGATGTTGCGGATCTAACAATTCATCTAATAAAATAGGGTGACGGGCAAGCTGAGCAGTTAACCGCTGACTGGCACTGCACAGCTTTAATAACTGATTTAATGCCCCTTCATTTTCATTTAATAACTCCAGATAAGCTGTACGGCGCATGATTTTTAATAACAGAATACGAATTCTATTAATTAATGCGACAGGATCTGCATAGACAGATACCTTCTCTACAATTTTAGGCAGTAATTTTTCAATCGTTTCCTGACCGCGGGGACCGATCGGTTTCTTGCGAAGATCATCTTTAAAACTTAATAGCTCCACAGCAAAATCATTAGCAAGTGACTCATTCATCCCCTTTTCTTGCAATAAGTTAACCGTTTCTTGCTGCGTTAAATTCAATGCCCACAGTTCACATATATCCTGATCTACCCCCTCATTTTCCTGCTCTTTATCGCCCACCACCCAGTTAAATTCATTATGCACATTTTTCATGACTTGCTGTAACTGTTGATAAAAATCTCGCCAATTAGCAAAACCCATTACATTAATTAAACGTAATTTATCAAGTTCATTGTCAGGCAAAGTTTGTGTCTGTTTATCACCGATTTGCTGTAAAATATTTTCCACTCGACGCAAGAATTGATATGACTCGAGTAAGCACTGCACTCTCTCAATAGGCAACTCGCCTATTTCACCAATCACCTTTAAGGTTTGTTGTAACCCTTTGCATTGCAGTTCGAGCACTCGCCCGCCACGAATCAGTTGAAAAGCTTGTGCCACAAACTCAATCTCTCGAATTCCGCCCATCCCTAATTTTATATTATCCTTAAGCCCTTTACGGCGCACTTCAGCACTGATCATAACTTTCATTTTACGTAATGACTCAATCGCACTGAAATCAACATAACGGCGATAAACAAATGGTTTAAGCATAGTTTCAAGTTCCGCTTTATACTCGCCCTCTTCACCAAGCACACGTGCTTTAACCATCGCATAACGTTCCCATTCGCGACCATGGCTTTGATAATAATCTTCAATCGATGCAAAACTGCTTACTAACGGTCCTGAATCACCAAAAGGCCGCAGACGCATATCAACACGGTAAACAAAGCCATCCACTGTTATTTGATGTAAAGCAGCAATAATACGTTGCCCTAATTTGATAAAAAAGGGCTGATTATCGATACTACGCCGTCCGCCTTCAGTCTTCCCGCGTTCTGGGTAAGTGAAAATAAGATCAATATCAGAAGAGAAGTTTAATTCTCGGCCGCCAAGTTTCCCCATAGCAAAAATATACAAGGGTTGTCTTTTTCCATCAGGGCTTTTTGGTGTGCCCTGTTCACTGCACTGTTTGTTATATAACCAGTTCATGCTTTGCAAAATAAGCTGTTCTGCCAAATAGGAGATATGCATAAAACTTTCTTCTAAACTGGCTTTGCCAAGTAACTCTCGCCAGGCGATAATCAGCATATGTTTACGGCGAAACAAGCGTAATACTTTATGTAATACCACTTCATCTTCAGTTGCGGCTAGTACGCTTTGCAACTCATCTTTAATTTGCACTGTTCGTTGCTTTGATCTAAGCAGTCCACTTGCAAATATCTCCGTTACTAATTCAGGCTGTTTTGATAATGCATCACTAATAAAATCACTTAATCCTAATACGGCTTTTAGATCAGCTTGTTGTGCCGCACTAAGAAAAGATAAATCGATTTGCAGCTTAAGGCTTTCAAAATGGCGCAACGCATTATCATTTAATAAAGACATATAGAGTTACCTATTGATACAGGAAAGAAAAAGACGGAAAACAGTACTAACTTATCAGTAGTGTGAAAGATGATCAGTAATAAATCAATTTAGTGATTGAAAAAAAGAGCCAGGTCCGCAATATTACTAATACAGATATTAAAACAAGAAATAAACTCAAAACTCTTGACATATAATGACAAGCGAACTAAATTAACTTGCATCAAGACATTAAATGTCTGTTGCCATGAAGGAGTATTATGAATATTCACAAAATTGCCACCCATTTAAATCAGTTAGATGACAATACTGAAACTGGTTTTAATTTTGACTGTACGCCCATTAATGGCGACATTGATGTATTACAAGTTGAAATTGTAGGGCGTGAAGAGATTCCTATTTTCATCTCTATTAGTGATAACCAAATTCTTTGTATCGCTTATCTGTGGGGTGAAGACGAGGTTAAAAGCGAACTAAAAGCCAATATGATGGAAGCGATGTTAGAGATGAACATTCCAATGCCACTTTCTGCATTTGCCAAGGTAGAAGATAAATATGTGGTCTTTGGTGCGTTGTCGGTGAACTCAAGCCTTGATGATATTGAGTTGGAAATTGTAACACTAAGTGACAACAGTCTTGAGGTTATTAGTGAGATGGACAGTTACTTAAATTAATTCGGAGTTTATTATGAGTATATTTAAAAAGATTATTACTGCTGTTCGTGGCGGTGCGCGCGAAGCGGGAGAAGCAATTGTTGATGCTAACTCAACGCGTATTTTTGAACAAGAGATCCGCGATTCAGAAAAACATATTACTATTGCTAAACGTGATTTAACTGAAGTGATGGCAAAACAGATGCAGGCGGCACGTGAGTTAACTCAACTGCAGGCAAGCATTAAAGAGCATGAAGGTTACGCAATGCAGGCCCTTAATCAAGGTAATGAAGCATTAGCCATTGAGGTTGCGGAAAAGATTGCCCAACTAGAAACGAGTGCAGCAGATCAGCAACAGGCGAATGAAAGCTATCTTAAAAATGCAGACCGTTTAAAAGAGTTAATTAAAAAGAGTGAGCGCCAATTAACCGATTATAAACGTCAATTAAGCATGGTAAAGACAACTGAAAGTGTGCAGAAAGCAACATCAGCAATCACAGATAATTTCACTGCAAGTAACTCTAAGCTGCTAAATGCAAAAGACTCTTTGGAGCGCATCAAGCAAAAGCAAGCGATGTTTGATGATAAACTAAAAGCAGCGGAGCAACTTGATGCTGAAAACAGTGATAGCTCTCTGCAGAGTAAATTACAGCAAGCTGGGATCGGCGCACAGCAATCCAGTGCGCAGTCTATTTTAGACCGCTTAAAAACTAAGTAACAAATATTTACATTAAGAGAGATAACCCGGAGCATAAAAGTGTCCCGGGTTATCTGTTTTTAAAAGGGGAAAATCATGAGTTT
Source organism: Psychromonas sp. (assembly GCF_983033635.1). Classification (NCBI taxonomy): domain Bacteria; kingdom Pseudomonadati; phylum Pseudomonadota; class Gammaproteobacteria; order Alteromonadales; family Psychromonadaceae; genus Psychromonas; species Psychromonas sp. The sequence goes on from NZ_CEZLMY010000017.1 coordinate 27,537, forward strand.
CTTTAAATCTCTGTTTGCCAAAAAACAACCTCTCACAACACGTACCTTAACAACACCAAACGAACTGCAACTCAATGACATTTTCACCTTTGGCGATAGCTTTGCACTACCTGATACAATGCGCAAACAGCAACTGCAGGTTATTGATATCAACACTCTTGAGTTTAAGCATGAGCATTACGCACAAGTTATCGGCCAGGGTAGTGATCCACAGTTGGTTTATTTAAGCTTCCCAACTAATCCGCAAAAATTAGTTAAATTTAGCTTACTGCTTACCCGAAATGATGTTGAAGCCCTGTTTGATTTAGATGATTTTTCTGAAATTTTCGAAGAGCCTGGTAATGCACGTTTAAAACCGCTTACCAGCAAGCATAGCTATGCGGATATGGTTGCAAAAGAATATATTCAGCAAGACTTTATGACCACCGGCTATATGCATCAGGAAGACTATCGCGGAAAAGTACCGCCACAATACAATGAAGAAAAACATGGCCGTGAGTTTGAGTTTTACTCGTTAGAGGGGGGGCAAGGAGAGCGGTTTATTGATATCTTTATTTTTGAGAATGGTGATACAGAGGTATATCTCTCTTTTTTAAGGCCAGCCAATGAAATTGCTGAATTATGGATAAAAGGAGAATAATCTAATGACTCAAAGAGAACTACCAAAGAAATGGCAACAATCAGCAAAGGTCGTTAAAGCTGTACAAATTGCATTTGATATGGATACGAAGCTGCAATATAGCATCAGGCGCAGCGCATTAGATAAAGGTATCAGCCCATCCGAGCAAATTCGCCACTTATTAGATTTGCCCACCCATAAAAAACCCAAGCGCCCGCGTTTAACGGTCAGCTTAAGCGATGATGATTACCAGCAACTAGGTGAACGTTACCAAATTCCAGCAGATCAGCAATTAGAGATAAAAAAGTCGGTAATTGAAGAGTTAACGCAATTTGCATTAAACAGTGAGTTTCATAAATAATACGCAGTTCAAACAGAAAAGCACTTCGATTGAAGTGCTTTTTTCTGTGAGAAAAAGAGAGGAGCTTAACCCTTGGCTACCTTATTTAAATCTTGTACATGTTTAGCTATTGTTTCCGCCATATCTGTTACCTCTTTTAATACAGTAACCGATCCCTCAACAACCTCTTTTACCTGATCTAGATTTTTATTGATATCTCCAGCCACTGTCGTTTGCTCTTCCGCAGCCGATGCGATTTGATAATTCATATCAGAAATATGGTGAACTTTTTCAACAATTCCCGATAATTTAGTTCCCGCTTGCGTTACCTGATCCACACCAACATCTGCTTCTCGAACGCTTTTCCCCATCAAACCAACCGCATCTTGCGCACTCGTTTGCAGCTGTTCAATCATAGCTTGAATTTCAATCGTTGCATCTTGTGTGCGTTTGGCCAAATTACGCACTTCATCAGCAACAACGGCAAAACCACGTCCCGCTTCACCAGCTCGAGCAGCCTCAATCGCAGCGTTTAAAGCTAGTAGGTTAGTTTGTTCAGAGATACTGCGAATGGTATCAACAACACTACCAATACCTTCGACTTTTAATTCAACGTTATTTACCGCATCTGCTGATGCGCCAATATTACTTGATAATGAATTAATGGTAGAAATAGTTGCATCAACAAATTGACTGCCCTCTTGCGCAACTTCAGACGCTTCAGTTGTTGAAGACGATGCACTGCTCGCATTGCCGGCAACTTCTCTGACCGTAGCCGTCATCTCATTCATCGCGGTTGCAAGCTGCTCAATCTGGGCAAACTCCTCTTCCATCGAATCATTAATAATTTCCATACAGATTGACAGGTGCTCTGTAATTTCAGTCAACTCTAACGCACTTTTTCCTTGCGCGGTAAAAACTTGTTGAAACTTACCGGTTTCGTTACAAACCATACGTGCAATATCACCGAGTTCATCTTTTGAGGTTAATTTAATATAACCTTCCTGCGTACCTTCATCCATGGCCTGTGATAAATCTTGATTCATTACTAGGATCTGCTTTTTCAGCATCAATATAACCCAGTATAAAACAGCAAGGAAAACCACAGAAAAAATCAAATCGGCCCAAAAATTATAACTGCTGACAAGTGCAAGTGTATCTTCAGCATTGCCGAGTGATTGATCAGTTAAAATCAATCCCATAGTTAGCGTTTTTGCAATAAACAGAAAAACAGCTACCAGTAGCATAAATAACCATTTTTGGGTCAGGGAAACATTAACAAACTTTTTTTCAATTGCATTTAATTTTAATAACGCCATTTTTTCTACCTAAATGAATGATGAATCTGCATGCTCAGATGATAAATACCAACTAAGCGCTTATGAAATAAACTCGACTAGAGATAAGAAAAGTCTAGAAGTTATATCTTAAAAATGCTCTGGAAAAACTGAATTAACATAGAACTGTGATCTAAAATCAAATTGCTTACTTTTTGTTACATAACAGAAGAGTTCAGCGTTTATTGATCAATTTCATTGTGCCAATAGTTCTCTTTTAACAGCGCCTGTTGCTTAGATTGCTCAAGGGCATGCAACAAAGAATCTTCTTTACGTTTGATCCATTTTAAATATTCACACTGATGTTCTTTCTCTGCTTCCTGATCTGCAAAATCAGCAATAACATTGATCATTGCCAACTCTTTTAACCCCTGCTTAATATCTAACCAAGGTGAATGAAAAGCGATACTTTTCTCCAGTGAAAACAAACTGCCAACACTTAAACCAACTAATAAGTTGCCCTCTAACAAGCCTTGATAAGATAATAACTGATTATCTTTTTTAGAATCGAGAGCAACTCTTAACTCCCTCCAGCTTGATGTTAAATATTCACAAGCAAAATCATTAATAGAATTTGTCTTTTCACTAGAAAAAGTACTTTTTTCAAACGAAATCAACCATTGTGTACATTTTAAAATAAATTGGCAATAGCGTGTAGATGTAAGTAGCTCGAGTACCGCTTGCTGATTTGGCAGGTTTTGCTCCTGTGCCTCTAATTTTTTAAGCAATGATTTAAATTTAGGTAATTTTCTAAGGTAATGCCCTCTGTTTTCTAACAAACTTTGATAAGTAATACGTTCATCAAGCCAGGAAAAACTGCGCGCCAACCAATGTAAATCTTCAATCCATTGTGCTTTTAGTAAACTTGGAGATGCTTGCTTAAATAATTTTAAGTTTTGATGCAGAAATTTAATACCTGTTAACAATTCATTTAAAGCATCATCCTGAAATGACTCAAGATAACAGTTTTCATGGTACTGAATATGACGTAAACCATGCTGCATATTGGTAAGCAGGGCTTGCTCAACTGACATAGAGGATATTAGAGAGGAGTGCCCAAGCGGCTTTACTTTAAAAAAGGTCTTATCTGACACCATATAGCCACGTTGCGCTTTACTGACATTTCCTAAGCGCACCTTAGGTAATAAAGCGATATCATTCCCCAAAACAAACAGCTGCTTTTCATCCCCTTTAACTAACTCAAGTTCAATTTCGCAAATATCAACGTTACCTTGATTGCTTTCAATATAACCTCTGTCATAAGCGACTTCAATTAACGTATCATCGGGCATTTCTACAAGCCAGGTTTGGCGCTCGAAGTCAGTACTAAAGATGGGGATTAATTCACTTTCAAGTGATTTGATATCACAATCATCAGGCCATATTTTGCTGTTAAAACGTGCAAGTTCAGGGCGTAACCCCTCTATTGGTTCGTTATATTCCGGTCGCTGATGTAAACCGCCGATAACGCGTCCTGCAGTCTTAATCGTCTGCACGGATCTGTTTTCACAGCTACGAACACGTAACCCCATATCCATTTTACGTAACATGCGATTAGCGGTATCAAAATAAACATTATGTAATAGTTGTTTTTTACTGGAAATAACGCACTTCGCTTTGATTTTTTCAAACAGTTCAAGTTCAAATTCTGCGCTAAAAAGAAACTTTATCTCTATTTCTGTTTCCATAATTTTTACCAAATAGACCTATAATCGTGGATGCAACGACCCTGAGATCGTAATAATTTGTGAATTATACTAAATTCAGGTTCAATTGTGTGTAAAAGAAAGATAACATGCGCCGCATATTTGTTGTTCAACTTGAGCAGTAATACGGTTATCAAACCAAAATACTAGGATAAATTATGCCAGTTAACTCAATCTTTGGAGTATTTGCAAAATCTCCGATTAAACCCATTCAGATGCATATTGACAAAGTAGCAGCCTGCAGTGAGTTATTAATCCCTTTCTTTAAGGCTAGTCATGAGCAAGATTGGATCAAAGCCGAGGAGGTTAGAAAAGAGATCTCGAAATTTGAGAAACAAGCCGATGGACTGAAACGGGAACTGCGTTTAACACTGCCTAAAGGGCTGTTTATGCCTATCTCACGTGGTGATTTTATCGAGTTAGTTAACCGTCAGGATAAGATAGCCAATACAGCTAAAGATATTGCTGGTCGCGTATTGGGTCGGCAGCTACAGATACCTGGTGAAATAGCTGAAGATTTCATCACTTATCTGCAGCGTTGCATAGATGCTGTTCAACAAGCGAGAAAGGCAATTAATGAGCTTGATGAATTATTAGAGACGGGTTTTAAAGGTCGAGAAGTCGATATCGTCACTAAAATGATCAGTGAACTTGCTGCAATTGAAGATGATACTGACTCATTACAAATTAAACTTCGCCGCCAGCTTTTGGCAATAGAGCAACATCACAACCCGGTTGATATTATGTTTCTATACCAAATTTTGGAATGGGTGGGCCAGCTTGCCGATCATTCAGAATTAATCGGCACTCAGCTTGAACTTATACTTGTTCGTTAATAACGCACAATAGGACTTATTATGGATATTATATCTACATATGGCAGTATGCTGGTTGTTTTTGCCGCTGCAGTGGGCTTTTTGATGGCTTGGGGTATCGGCGCAAACGATGTAGCCAATGCAATGGGAACGTCGGTTGGCTCGAAAGCGCTTACGATTAAACAAGCAATTATTATTGCAATGATCTTTGAGTTTGCAGGTGCCTACTTAGCGGGTGGTGAAGTAACTTCAACTATCCGTAAAGGGATTATTGATGCTAGCTTCTATATTGATCAACCTGAACTGTTAGTATTTGGTATGACAGCAGCTCTATTAGCCGCTGGCATGTGGTTAATTATCGCTTCATATTTTGGTTGGCCAGTATCAACGACCCACTCGATTGTTGGTGCTATTGTCGGCTTCTCTGCTGTCGGGGTAGGTGTGGACAGTGTTACTTGGAGCAAGGTAGTCGGAATTGTCGGTAGCTGGATTGTAACGCCACTGATATCAGGTATTATCGCCTACTTTATTTTTATGAGCTCGCAAAAGTTAATATTTAATACTAAACATCCCATTGAGAATGCTAAACGCTATGTACCTCTGTATATGTTCTTAGCTGGCTTTATACTCGCCCTAGTGACCATCAAAAAAGGCTTAAAACATGTCGGCTTGCATTTTTCATCAAATGAAGCTTTCCTGTTAGCGATAGTTATCGGCGTTGCTATAGCCCTTGTGGGCAAAGTATTTATCAGTCGCATCAAAATAGATCCCAAAGCTGACAAGAATATGCACTTTGCCAATGTAGAAAAAATATTTGCAGTGTTAATGATTGTAACGGCATGTGCAATGGCATTTGCACATGGTTCAAATGATGTGGCAAATGCCATTGGACCACTTGCTGCCGTTGTTAGTATTGTTGGAAATAATGGCGAAATCGCTAAAAAAGCAGTACTTGCATGGTGGATTTTACCCTTGGGTGGAGTTGGTATCGTACTTGGTCTGGCGATTTTCGGTAAACGCGTAATGGCGACAATAGGTCAAGGTATTACCCATCTAACACCCAGCCGTGGTTTTGCTGCAGAGCTTGCAGCGGCTTCAACCGTTGTTATTGCATCAGGTACCGGTTTACCTATTTCAACAACGCAAACACTTGTTGGCGGCGTATTGGGCGTAGGTATGGCGCGAGGAATCGCGGCACTTAATCTTAACGTTGTACGTAATATTGTTATCTCATGGGTTGTAACATTACCGATTGGCGCAGGCCTGTCTATTATATTCTTCTACATGTTAAAAGCGGTTTTTAGCTAAACAAAAATGTAGGTAGATAAAATAAAAGAGAGCTTCGGCTCTCTTTTTTGCATCTAGGGCTTTTCCTCACTGTGAATTACTTTTAGAATAGTTATTTAGCCCACTTTAGTTAACAGGATGCTTTCCTTGAAAACACTTAAATATATTATTGCTATGCTTTCGCTATCATTTTGTTTGAATGTATCTGCAGCAACTCGCTATGTTAGTGACGACATATTCATCTACCTGCATTCAGGTCCAAGTTTAGACTATCGTATTATCGGCACAGTCAAAGTTGGCGCGCCTGTGACAACTCTGAAATACGATAAAACCACGAAATTTATGCAAATTAAAACAGCAGCAGGAAAAACAGGGTGGGCGCAAAACAAGCAATTACAAGAGACATTGCCTGCCAAGATTTTGTTACCAAAAGTGCAGCTGGAATTACAAGAGGCACAAACAAAACTGGCAAATATAGCCGAAGAAAATAAGCAAACACTGCAGGGAAAAGTACAGTCAATTGCAGAAAAAGAAAACTTAATAGCAAGTTTACAGGGCGATAAAAAATCTTTGCAGCAAACTATTGCTGAGCTTAAAGCAAGAAATCTAGATTTAGAGTTACAGCAAGATACAGAAGGAGACCGCATAAAAATGGAGTGGTTGCTGAATGGTGGCTATGTATTATTCGGTGGTGTACTGCTTGGTTTGATTATTCCTTTCTTACCTCGTCGTAAAAAACGTCAGAATAATTGGTAGATTAAAAGCTTCGCGAATAAATAAAAAACGCACCAATTGGTGCGTTTTTTATAACAATCACATTACAGATCTAATAACCCTTCCAATCAGTTAATGATTCCACACTAAAGCTTTGCCGGCCTAAACGAAAGACAGTTCGGTTAGGCTGAATCTCAACAACTTGAATTTCTCCTGAGCTATCAAACTGCCCCTCTCTTAAATCTTCACTATTAATCCTGATCCAGCGATCTTTTGCAACGGAAGAGTACATATGGAAATCATAACTCATCAAAGGCACTTGATCCTGAAACTCACTGGTCATCTGATGAATATCACTACCATCACCATTTTTTTGCTCAATAACTTCCTTATCTTCATCTTTACTCATTGATAGAGCACGCTGAAAACGTTGCTGTAAATCAGTTGAGGTATCGCTATAGTCTATCCCCTCTTTCTGGCTTTGTTGTGGCCTATTTTCCGTGGCAGATAAAAGATCCTGTTGGCCAGTTGCACTATCAGCTTGCAGATCATTTTCACTTTGTTTGCCTTGTACTGAAGTACCCACAAGTAATTGTTTATCTACTTTAGAAGGCGGTTGCAACTTCGGTAGAGGTTTCAGATCGAAGGTGATTTTTTTGATCAAATTCTCCTCTGATTTTTGTGTAATAAGCAGCGCAACTTTAGCTTCTTGTTGCTTAGCGGCAACGGGAACAGTTGCTAAAGCGGCACTTTCAGCTGCATTTACTGGCTTAAATACAAGATAAATAACTACCACCAGCAAACAAATTATGACCAATAACGAAGCAAACAACGCCACTTTCCATTTTAAACTTGCAGGTTCTTTTTCAATAAAGGCGGGCGAAGTGCTCGACAGATCTAATTTTTGTTTTTGTAACGCACGCAGAATCGTCGACATTAATTTTCCTCCTGCATTAATCGTGGTAACTCTGGATTGGATAATTGCATTAATGGCATCAAGGTTCGAAAACCAACGATTCCATCATCTTTTAATCCCTGCGCTCGCTGAAAGGCACTGACTTGCTGTAGCAATGACAAATCAAAACGGTCCTTATTCTGTGCAGACAAGCCTTGTACCTCATTCAACTGCGTTACCAGCCATGCTATCTGTTCATTTTGCTGACCAAACTGAAGTGTGCCTTGCAAAGCGAACGGCGCCTGCCAAAGTAGCGTTAAGTCTCCAGTCCAATATTTGTTAAACCAATTTTCAGACACTTCAATGAGTTGTCCATCAATCAATAATTGATAATTATCTTTAATCTTGTAAATAATCACATAGGCACTTTGCAGAGAATCTTTTTCAAGCTTGACCACACTTGGATAATTCAGTTGTTTTAGTTTTTTTAAACTGCTGTTTGTTGAATAACAAGATAACAGGACAGATACTCCCTGCTCGCAATTCACACTTTTTATCTCAGTTTGGTAGCCCCACACGGCATATAAGTTAACTAAAGCATTTGCAAAGGTTGCATTCGATAAATCTAATTGCGGATAAGCATCAAACCAATCAGCTTGCTCACTGTTCTCCTGCTTGTTAGTTTCCGGGCTTGGTTTTATCTCGGTTATCTGCGCCTTTTGTTCACTAAATTGAGCAAATATTTGTGGTGCCTGCAGAGCGGTAAATAGCGTTAAAATAACCACAAGCAACACTCGCCAACTGTTTTTTAGCATACGACCAAGAGATAAATTAGGCACAGATAATGTAATCTCATCACTTGCTTTTTTTACCATTTTTGCACTTACTTTTAGTGAGTTTTGTGTATATGCACATAACAAACTGCGATCACACAATAAGTTAATTAAGCGCGGAATACCCTGGCTATTTTTAAATACCTGTATAAGTGCGTTACGTTCAAAAAGAGGGAAACTCGCCCCGGCAACATTTAAGCGATGCTGGATATAATATTCACTTTCTGCCTGAGTAAGCGGTAGCAGGTGGTAACGGGCAGTAATACGTTGTGCAAGTTGACGCAGCTCTGTTTGTTTTAATTTTTGCTGCAACTCAGTCTGACCAATCAAAATAACCTGTAGCGGTTTTTTATTATCCGATTCAATATTAGTTAATAAGCGCAACTGCTCAAGCACTGAAAAGCTTAAATGTTGCGCTTCATCTATCAATACAATCGCACTTCTTCCCAATAAAATATTACTCATCATCCAAGTCGTTAAAGCATCAAATAACAATTTTAAGCTAAGATTATCTTTCTTATATTCAATCTTAAATTCATCACAAATCGTCGCGAGTAACTCAATTTCAGTTAATGCTGGATTTAAGATAAAAGCGATATCGGTATTAGTCGGCATATCCTGCAATAAAGATCGACAAACCGTTGTTTTACCCGTGCCAACTTCCCCCGTTAACAAGACAAAACCACCATTGCCCTGCAGGCCATAGGTCAAATGAGCCAGCGCTTCTTTATGACGCTCACTTAAAAAAAGAAAGTCAGGATCAGGCGAAATTGAAAAAGGTTGTTCTTTTAAAGAAAAAAAATCTTGATACATAAGAAGACCCAAACAAATAGTGATGATGATATTAATTGCTTATAATAACCAAATAAGTGATAAAGAGGGAAAACAATGCAAGTATTTTTAGTCGGTGGCGCAGTTCGAGATCAACTATTGCAGCTTGAAGTCAAAGATCGGGATTATGTTGTGATCGGCAGTACCCCGGAAAAACTTTTACAATTAGGTTACCAGCAAGTTGGAAGAGACTTCCCTGTTTTTTTACACCCGCAAACAGGCGAAGAATACGCACTTGCCCGTACTGAACGTAAACAAGGCTCAGGTTATACAGGATTTGCCTGCTACGCTGGAGAAGATGTTACGCTGGAAGATGATTTACTGCGCCGAGACTTAACCGTTAATGCGATCGCTTTATCTGAGCAAGGAGAAATAGTTGATCCTTATAATGGATTAAAAGATTTACAAAATAAAAAATTACGCCATATCTCTCCTGCATTCAGTGAAGATCCGCTGCGTGTTCTGCGTGTGGCGCGTTTTGCGGCACGCTTTTATAAACTTGGCTTTAAGATTGCGTCTGAAACATTAACCTTGATGCAAAAATTAACAGATAGTGGTGAATTAAATCACTTAACAGCTGAGCGTATCTGGCTGGAAACAGCAAAAGCATTACAAACAGATAGTCCACACATCTACTTCCAAGTGTTACGTGACTGTGGCGCACTGGCGATTTTATTTCCCGAAATTGAGGTTTTATTTGGCATTCCAGGACCAGAGCAATGGCATCCAGAAATTGACACCGGCATTCATACTCTAATGGTTGTTGAGCAATCGGTTAAATTATCCGACTCGATTGCTTTTCGCTTCGCCTGTTTAGTTCATGATCTCGGCAAAGCTCTCACTCCCAAAGAAAATTGGCCAAGTCATAAAGGCCATGGTTTTCTTGGCTTAGAAGTCATTAAAGCTTTATGTTTACGTCTCAGAATACCAAACGAATGTCGTGACTTGGCACTGTTAGTAAGTGAACATCATACTGTTATCCACAATGCATTTGAGCTAAAAGCCTCTACCCTTATTAAACTGATGGATAAAAATGATGCATGGCGTAAACCGCAACGATTTTTACAGATGCTGCAATGCTGTATTGCCGATTCGAAAGGGCGAACGGGATTTGAAGATAAAGGCTACCCTAGTGCAGATTTCATTTGGCAAACCTTTCAAGCAGCTTCAAAAGTAGATGTCCAGGATATAATCAAGCAAGGTTTTAAAGGCGCGGAGATTAAAGAAGCTTTGCTACAAGCCCGTATTTTAGAGGTTAAGAAATACCAAGAGCAGATTAAACAACAGCACTGAAATAAAGCGAGGCGATCAGCGCCTCGCTATGATATTAGCATCTCTAAGCTAGTGTTAAGATGTAAAACAGTGCAGCACCAAGCAATAAACGGTAAATAACAAACGGCATCATTCCCACTTTATTGAGCAATATTAGAAATCCGTGAATACATAAGATAGCACTGGCAAATGAGAGACCCGCTCCTAAGAACAACGCCCCCCAATCCACATATTCATCAGATAATATGAATTTGAGCAGATCATAGCCTGAAGCCATAGCAATAATTGGAATAGACATTAAAAAAGAGAAACGGGCAGCAGCATTGCGTGTTAACCCGAGCATAAGGCCTGCGGTAATAGTGATACCAGAGCGTGATGTCCCGGGAATCAAGGCAAGTACCTGTGCAAGGCCAATAAGAACAGCGCCTTTAATGCCGGTTTGGTATTCTGTTTTTACCTGCTTTGCCTGCGCATCTGCCCACCAAAGCAACAGACCAAAAATAACCGTAGTCACCGCAATCACATAACCACTGCGCAGATACGTTTCCACTAGCGATTTACCAAAAAAGCCCACCAAAGCCGCAGGAATCGTAGACCAGATAATCCACCACGCGAGACGGCTGTCTTGTGTCTTTGCCTTGCCTCGTAGTGAGCCGAACCAGGCCCGTGACATATTGACCACTTCAACGCGGAAGTAAATCAATACCGCAGCGAGCGTGCCGATATTAAGTATCAAATCAAATGCTAAACCTTGATCTTGCCAGCCTAACAGCTGTGAGGGCAAAATCAGATGTGCAGAGCTAGAAATCGGTAAAAATTCAGTTAAACCTTGAATCAAGGCCAATACGACAATCTCAAGTAAAGACATTTTTGTTCTCTATCTGTATAAAATAAAAAGGAAGGGTTAAATATCTGCTTCAATCTTCCATAATTTTTGTTTCGCTTTTGGATAATTAGTCCACAGTGCTTGATATGTTTCACCTAAAATCGGATGTTTTAATAACGGTGCCAATTCTACTAACGGTTTTAACACAAATGCATTTTTTGTGATTTCAGCGCGCGGTAAATCGATATTTGCATCAACCAGCTGATCATATAACAGCAGATCTAAATCCAACGTTCTTGGCGCAAACTTGATCGCTTTTTCTGGTCGACCATGTTTGATTTCAATTGCTTTTAATTTACTAATCACGGCTTGGGCATTTATATCGGTATTTAATCCAACCACCAAGTTATAAAAATTGCCCCCCGAAAAGCCTACCGCTTCACTTTCATAAAGTGGCGATATTTTTAACTCACCAAATTCGGCTCGTAAAGAAGCTAAACCTAAACAAACGTTTTCCAGCCTGTTGATGCTTGAGCCGATACCTATAAATACCTGAGCCACTAACGGGTACCACGCTCGATTTGAACTCCTAATGATTGTGCTTTAGGTAACGCCCCCGGTTTATGCAAAGTCACTTTGATCCATGGCACAGAAAACTGCTCCATGATTAATGATGCAACTCGTTCTGCCATGGTTTCAAGCAGTTCAAACTGATGATTTTGCGCAAACTGGTTAACCTTTTCAGACACGCTAAAATAATTAAGTGCTAAATTAATATCATCACTTGCAGCTGCGGGCTTGTTATCAAATGCCATCTCTAAATCAAAATAGAGCTTTTGCTGCAGTGATTTTTCCCAGTCATACACGCCAATAGTGCTAATAACTTCTAACTGTTTAATAAAAACAATATCCATTCTGAAACCTTTAAAACGCTATCACTTAGACAAAAATCCACGTACTATCAAATAGTAATTAATATCAATGGACTGTAAAAACGCTGTATTTTACCTGATCGAGAAGAAATAAATACAAATGATTATCCTGACCACCCTATTATTTATTGTTTGCGCCTACCTGTTTGGCGGGCTTAACGGCGCTATATTACTGTGCCGCCTCAAAGGCTGGCCGGATCCACGCCTGCAAGGCTCTAAAAATCCTGGTGCGACCAACATGCTACGCCTGCATCATGCACAAGCTGCCAGTGCAGTACTTATATTTGATCTTTTAAAAGGCACATTACCTGTTTATCTCGCTTACTTTTTAGATTATCAACCAGTAACAATAGGCTTTATCGGTATTGCCACTTGCCTCGGTCATATTTTCCCCCCTTATTTTCAATTTAAAGGCGGCAAGGCCGTTGCAACAGGCCTTGGTACGCTATTGCCTTTAGGCATGGATATGACTGGGTTACTTGTTTTAACCTGGTTGCTGACCATCGCAATCAGTGGCTATGCCTCTTTAGCCGCTATCGTCACTGCAATCGCTGCCCCCTTTTTTGTTGAATATATAAAACCTGAATATACGACCCCGGTAATAATGCTTTCGGCATTAATTCTTCTTCGTCATATCAGTAATATTCGCCGCTTATTGATGGGCAAAGAGAAAAAAATAGTGAACTGGAAACAATAATTCCGATAAAGATATTGGTAGTTACAAACAACCTCGTTATAATTAACATTTTTACAACATATATAAAGATTTGGAGTCTACCGTGTACCTTATTAAACGTATCACCCTACTCACCACTTTAGTAATGAGCTTGGTTAGCGTTACAAGTTTTGCGCAAGACCTTTCTGAAGGTGCAATTGCTGAACGTATCGCACCTGTAGGTGATGTTTATTTAAATGGTGAAATTGCAACAGCAAACCAAGGCACAGATTTAAGTGAACCTGCAGGCCCACGATCTGGTGAAAAAATTTACAATACTTACTGTGTTGCTTGTCATGCGACAGGTGCTGCTGGTGCACCAGTAAAAGGTGATGCAGATGCATGGCAACCGCGCGTTGCGCAAGGCCCTGAAACATTATTAAAACATGCAACAGAAGGTTTTAATGCGATGCCGGCAAGAGGCACCTGTGCTGATTGTAGCGATGATGAGATGGCCGCTACCGTTGAATTCTTAACAAAAGGACTTTATTAGTTTAAGGTTCTAATTTGTATTTTTAAACCACCTTCTGGTGGTTTTTTTGTATCTGATTTTTATCAACAACACTTCGTGCAGGACGTGTGAAATAAAAGAAGGTAAGATAAACTCTATTTTTCTAAAATAAAATCAAGGGGTTAATATGCGCTTATTACATACCATGTTACGTGTTGGTAATTTACAAAAATCGATCGATTTTTACACTGACATTTTAAATATGAAGTTAATTCGTCAGTCTGAAAATACCGAATATAAATATACCTTAGCATTTTTAGGTTATGGTGATGAGTCAAATTCAACTGTGCTTGAGTTAACTTATAACTGGGATAGCAGTGAATATGATTTGGGGACTGGCTATGGTCATATTGCTATTGAAACTGATGATATTTATGCAACCTGCGATAAAATCAAAGAGATGGGCGGACAAATTACGCGTGAAGCTGGGCCTGTAAAAGGCGGTACAACGGTGATCGCTTTTGTTAAAGATCCTGACGGTTATATGATTGAACTGATTAATAAAAAAGATGCAGGAAAAGGGCTGGGTTAAGCTTGTTTAATTTAGATTAAAATAATAAACAGAAAAAACCTCTCATTTGAGAGGTTTTTTGTTTCTAATTACCAACTATTTTGGTAAAAAGCCAATTTTTTCGTAAACATCAGCCAAGGTAACAGCAGCTCGCTCACTTGCCTTTTCAGCACCTACACGTGCAATTGCTTGCAATGCCATTTCATCATCGCGCAACTCTTTAAAGCGTGCTTGTATCGGCTCTAATAAGCTTACCACTGC